>JAHEXO010000419.1:0-2715 GCA_023252065.1 Nocardioides sp.
CGGGCCAAGGCGGTGCAGTCGGCCCTCGGCGACCACCATGACGCCGTCATGACCCGCGTGGCCCTGCGCCACCTCGCGCTCGACGAGGCCGTCGGCGAGGCTGCCGCGTTCCTGCTCGGCCACCTCGACGCGGACGAGCAGCGCGCCATGACGACGCTCGAGGCCCGCGCCTGGCAGACGATCGACGACCTCCAGGCCGAGCTCGACGCGGCGTTCTGACCCGTCAGCGGTCGCGCGGCGGCGCCGTGCTGCCGCGCACGACGAGCTCGGTGGGGACCGTCGTGGACTCGGGACGCGGCGCGCCGCCCTGGAGCAGGTCGAGCAGCATCCGGCCCGCGAGCACACCCTGCTCGTCGGGACGCTGACGCACCGTGGTCAGGTCGCAGAGCTCGGCGAGCGGGTGGTTGTCGATGCCGACGACCGACAGGTCCTGCCCGGGCCGCAGCCCCGCGCGACGCAGCGTGCGCATGGCCCCGAGCGCCACCTCGTCGGAGTGGGCGAAGACGGCGGTCGGTGGCTGCGGGTGCCCCAGCAGTCGGCTCATCGAGGCGGCGCCGTTCTCTCCGCCCCAGGGCGCGGTGACGACCAAGGACGGGTCGACGGGGATCCCTGCGCGTTCGAGTGCCTCGTAGTAGGCGGGGGACCGGGTCGAGCTGAGCCGTGGCTGGTCGGGGTCGAGTGCCTCGAGCATGCCGATCCTCGTGTGGCCCAGGTGCAGCAGGTGGTCCATGGCCTGACGGCTGGCGGTGTGGTCGTCGATGTGGACCGACGGGTAGGCGGCCGACTGTCCGCCCGCTGCGACGATGTGGACGCCCATGGTCTCTAGGCGTTCGCGCTCGGCGTCCTCGACCTGGAAGCCGACGACGACGACCGCGTCGACCTTGCGGCGGGCGGGGAGCCGCTCGAAGAAGTCGTGCCGGTCGCCCAGGTCTCCGACCTGGTAGAGCAGGACGTCGAGGTCGGCCCCGCGTAGCACCGAGTCGAGCCCCTCGACGACCGAGCCGAAGAACCAGCGGGAGAGGTGCGGCACGACGAGGGCGACGCGACCGGTGTTGCCGCGCGCCAGGCGTGAGGCCTCGGGGGACACGACGTAGTGGTGCTCCTCGGCCACTCGGAGCACCCGCTGACGGGTCGCCGGCGCGACGTTCTTGGCGTTGCTCAGGGCGCGTGACGCGGTGCCCACGCCGACCCCCGCCATGCGGGCGATGTCGACCAGGGTCACCTTCGTCGGTGTCGCGTCCTCCACGGGCCCCACCGTAAACCACTGGAAACGCTTACATCAAGCGTGCATCAGTCTCGTCGTCGGATCAACGCGATCTGGCGCTCAACGTCTCGAATCCCGCTCTGCACTCTTGACATCGGCCTTCCAGTCCCGCCACAGTTTGAACTGGAAGCGTTTCCAAGTCTTCCACCCTCCAGCTCAGGAGGGCGTGGTCGGCGACACGATGTGGCCGACTCCTTCAACGGTGCAGGAGGATTCCATGCTTTTCGCAGGTACCAGCTCTCGTCCGACCCGTCGAGCGGTCATCGGCGTGCTCGGCGCCGTCTCGGTGGCCGGGGCGGCGGCATGCTCGGCCCCCGGCCCGGCCTCGTCCGGCGGCGCGGCCGCCAACTCCACGCCGACGGCGGTCAGCACCACGCTCGGCACACAGCCGGTCACCCTCAAGCTCTACGACGGCCAAGGGCTCAAGGCCGTCGACGACGCCCTCATCGCCGCGTTCACCAAGAAGTTCCCGACCGTGACGATCACCCCGACCTACGACCCCGACAACGTCACGACGCAGAACCAGCCCCGCCAGCTCGCCTCGGCGACGCCGCCCGACCTGGTCCGTGTCATCTCGGTGACGGCCGGCACCAAGAACAACCTCCTGACCAACCTCGACGCGTACGCGACGGCATACGGCTGGGACAAGATGCCGGCCTCCCAGCTCTCGCAGTTCCGGGCCAAGGACGGCGTGGCCGGCTCCGGTTCGCTCTTCGCCAAGGCGAGCGGCTTCACGATGACCGGGCTCTACTACAACAAGAAGCTCGCCGAGCAGGTCGGCATGACCGCGCCCCCGGCGTCCGTCGACGAGCTGACGACCCTCATGCAGAAGGCCAAGTCCGCCGGTCTGATCGGCATGGTCGTGGCGAACAAGGAGGGCGGCGGCGTCTTCCCGTACCAACTGCTCATCAACTCGTCGATGGGTCCGGAGGCCGTCTCGAAGTGGGTCTTCAACGCGCCCGGGGCGACGATCACCACCGCGGAGTCCGTCGCCGCGGCCAAGCAGGTCGACGACTGGAACAAGGCCGGTCTCTTCCCGCCCTCGGTCAACGCCCTCGACGCTACGGCGGCCGACGCGATCTTCGCCGGCAACAAGGGCGTCTTCTTCCCGTGGGGCAACTGGGACGCGGCCAACCTCGACAAGACCATGCCCGGACAGGTCGGCTTCATGCCGATGCCGCCGTTCAAGGCCGGTGGCCAGATCGGGGCCATGTCGGACGCCGCGACGGCCTTCGGCATCCCGTCGAAGTCGTCGAACAAGGACGCCTCGGCCGCCTTCCTCAACTTCCTCTCGAGTGACGAGGCCCGGCAGATCGCCATCGACAACGGCTTCATGCCCAGCGGGCTCGCCTCGCAGGCCGCACCGACGATCAAGGCCGGCTCGGTGCTCACCGACGTGACCAAGGGCTTCGCCGACGTCTCGGGCGCGGGCGGCCAGGTCCCCTTCGTGC
>JAHEXO010000419.1:2725-3408 GCA_023252065.1 Nocardioides sp.
ACCCCGCAGCAGTTCGTCTCGAACGTCCAGGCGAAGTACGAGGAAGAGGTGAAGCGATGACGACCGTCGACGGCCTCACCGGCCCCATCGACGTCGCCGACTCCATCGACCCCGCCTCGCGCCGCCGTCTGCGGCGCGGGGCGGGGGGACCCGGGTGGTTCGCCGGTCGCTCGGTGGGCACGAAGGCGCGGTGGGCGGGCTGGCTCTTCGCCCTCCCGGCCCTGATCATGTACGTCGTCTTCGAGCTGTACCCGATCATCACCGCGGTGCAGTACTCGTTCTTCGACTGGGACGGCATCAGCACCGCGACCCAGGTCGGACTGGAGAACTACACCCGCGTCTTCACCGAGCCGCAGCTGATCGCGTCGATCATCCACGCCTTCATCCTCATCATCTTCTTCACCTTCCTGCCGGTGCTGCTCGCGCTCGTCGTGGCCTCGATCGTGCGGGAGATCAAGTCGCAGTGGGCCGGCGGTCTCGCCCGGACCATGATGTTCCTGCCACAGATCATCCCCGGGGCCGCCTCCGCCATCGCGTGGACGTGGATGTACTCCCCGGACGGTGCCGTCAACCAGATCCTGCGCGCGGTCGGGCTCGGCTCGCTGACCCGCGCCTGGCTGGGTGACTTCAACTGGGCCCTTCCCGCGGTCGGCATCATCGGCACCTGGCTGGCCACCGGGCTC
>JAHEXO010000420.1 GCA_023252065.1 Nocardioides sp.
CCGACCTCCCCCCGGAGACGGCCGCCAAGCTCCTCGAGCTGATGGAGCCCGAGGAGGCCGAGGACGTCCGCCGGCTGATGTCCTACGCCGAGGAGACGGCGGGCGCGATGATGACGCCCGAGCCGGTGATCCTCGGCCCCGACGCCACCATCGCCGACGCGCTCGCCGAGATCCGGCAGGTCGAGCTCCCGGTCTCGCTGGCGGCCATGGTCTACGTGTGCCGGCAACCGCTGGAGACTCCGACCGGGCGGCTGCTGGGGGTGGCGCACTTCCAGCGGTTGCTGCGCGAGCCCCCCTCGACCCTGGTCGCGGCGGCGCTCGACCAGTCCATGGACCCGCTGCACCCCCAGGCGTCGATCGACGAGGTGGCGGCCCACCTCGCGACGTACAACCTCGTCGCGGCTCCGGTGGTCGACGACGCCGGGCGGCTGCTGGGAGCGGTCACCGTCGACGACCTGCTCGACCACATGCTCCCGGAGAACTGGCGCGACCAGCACGTCGGCCCCGCGCGCGAGGGAGAGAGCCATGCCTGAGCGCCGCGGCCCTCGCCTCGACACCCCCAAGGAGCAGCGCCGGGCGCTGATCCCGACGCCCACCTACGACCGCGACGCGTTCGGCGTCTTCGCCGAGCAGTTCGCCAGGTTCATGGGCACTGCCCGGTTCCTGATGTGGATGACGGTCTTCGTCGTCTTCTGGGTCACCTGGAACACGCTGGCCCCGAGCGACCTCCGCTTCGACGAGTACCCCTTCATCTTCCTGACCCTGATCCTCAGCCTGCAGGCGTCCTACGCCGCTCCGCTGATCCTGCTCGCGCAGAACCGTCAGGAGTCGCGCGACAAGGTGGTCGGCGAGCAGGACCGCCAGGCCAACGCGCGTGCCCACGCCGACATGGAGTTCCTGGCCCGCGAGGTCGCCTCCTTGCGGATGGCGGTCGGCGAGGTCGCCACCCGCGACTTCCTCCGCTCGGAGCTGCGCTCCCTGCGTGAGGACCTCGTCGACGACGAAGAGGGAGAGCCTGCGACGTCGGCCTGACCGCCCGGCAACTACGCTGAACCTGTCATGACCACTCCTTCGCACGACCAGCTGACCGCTGCCCTCGCCACCGTCCACGACCCCGAGATCAAGCGTCCGATCACCGAGCTCGGCATGGTCGAGTCGGTCGAGGTCGACGACGCCGGGCTGGTCCGGCTGACCGTCCTCCTGACCGTCTCGGGCTGTCCGCTCAAGGACACCATCGACCGCGACGTACGACGCGCGCTCGGCGCGGTCCCGGGCGTCACCGCCGTGGAGCTCACGTTGGGGGCGATGACCGACGAGCAGCGTGCGGAGCTCCAGACGACGCTGCGGGGCGGCAAGCCGGCCAAGGAGATCCCCTTCGCGCAGGCGGGGTCGCTGACCAAGATCTTCGCGATCGCCAGCGGCAAGGGCGGGGTCGGCAAGTCGTCGGTCACGGTCAACCTCGCGCTGTCGCTGGCCGCAGCCGGCCGCACGGTCGGCATCGTCGACGCCGACATCTACGGCCACTCGATCCCCGCCATGCTCGGCATCGCCGACCACCGGCCGACCCAGGTCGAGGACATGATCATGCCGGTGCCCACCCCGTCGGGCGTCTCGGTGATCTCGATCGGCATGCTCAAGCCGCGCCGCGACCAGGTCGTCGCCTGGCGCGGCCCGATGCTCGACCGGGCGCTGGTCCAGATGCTCGCCGACGTCTACTGGGGCGACCTCGACGTCCTCCTGCTCGACCTGCCGCCCGGCACCGGCGACATGGCGATCTCGCTCGGCCAGCACCTGCCGGGCGCCGAGATCCTGGTCGTCACCACGCCCCAGGAGGCCGCGGCCGAGGTGGCCGAGCGCGCCGGCACGATGGCCTCGATGCTCCACCAGCGCGTGGTCGGGGTCCTGGAGAACATGAGCTACCTGGTCTGCCCCCACTGCGGGCCCGAGCACCGGCTCGAGCTCTTCGGCAGCGGCGGCGGCGCCCGCGTGGCCGCCACCTTGTCGCAGCGCTTCGGCTACGACGTACCGCTCCTGGGCCAGGTCCCCATCGAGGAGTCCCTGCGCGAGGGCGGCGACGCCGGCAAGCCCGTGGTCGAGTCCGACCCGACCTCGCGGGCCGCCCAGGTGCTCGCGTCGGTGGCCGAGGGCCTCGACTCGCGCGGACGAGGTCTGGCAGGACGCCAGCTCGGCCTCACCCCGACCGCTAAGTTCTGAACCATGTTCGGAGTCGGCCTGCCGGAGCTCGCGGTCATCGCGTTCGTCGCGGTGCTCGTCTTCGGCCCCGACAAGCTGCCCGACTTCGCGCGCCAGGCCGGCCGGATGGCCCGCCAGCTGCGCCAGTTCGCCCACGACGCCCGCGACGAGCTCCGCGAGGAGCTCGGACCCGAGTACGCCGACCTCGACCTGCGCGACCTCGACCCCCGCACCATCGTCAAGAAGCACATCTTCGAGGCGATGAACGAGGAGATGAACGCGCCCGAGGCCCGCAACGGCACCCGCCCGCTCGCCGCCGGTGAGCGCCCGCCGTACGACGTGGATGCGACGTAGTCGCTCCCTCAGCCCCCAACGGCCACCGCCACGGCCGCGATGCACGGGAGCGCGACCAGCAGCGTCCGGTCCTGACCCGTCACCACCTCCACGAAGTCCGCGCCCACGCGCCCGATGACGACGTCGTACGACGCGCCGTCGGCGGTGTGCACCAGGCACCGGGCCCCGGCGTCGGCCAGGCCCCGCAGCGCCGAGCCGATCCCGAGCCGGGCGACGGGTGACCACGCGACCTCCGGGACCGAGCGCTCCGACGCGCCGGCGACCGTCGCCACGTGGGCGAGCCGGACCACCCACTCGCGGGTACCGGCCGCGACCAGGCACCAGTCGCCACCCACCCGCTCGAGCACGCCGGAGACGACGCCGGCGCCGCGGACCTCGAGCAGCACCGGGCGGTCCACCGACGCCATCAGCCGGCTGGCCAGGGTCACCGCGGCGTACTCCGCGCGCGCCCGGTCGCTCAGCTCACCGGCTCGCTCGGCGTCGAAGCGCGTCTCGGCGTCCTGCTCGAGATCGTCGAGGTAGGCGAACAGGCGCTCGTCCCAGTCCACCCGCCCCACCCTGTCACGGGGGCCGGCCCGCTCTCCACAGATCGCCGCCACCTCTTGCGGATGAGCGGCTAACAGGCTTTGACTGGATCAAACGCATGCAAACGAAAGGTTCGTCCGGTGTGGCTCGGGACCCGGCACCTGCTCCTCCGATGCGCCACGGTGTGGCTGACCGTGACCACCGGTGCGCTGCTCGCCGCGGCGGTGGCCCGGCCGGGGGTGGCCCGGAGGTGGGGCCGCGGGTCGGTCGCCACCGGTGCGCTGACGTTCGACGGGGCCCTGGTGGAGGTCGCGTCGTGCGCCGTGCTCGGCTG
>JAHEXO010000421.1 GCA_023252065.1 Nocardioides sp.
GCACCGGAGGCGACGCCGACCCCGGCAGCCGCGCCACGCCGGTCGCGCTTCACCGGACGAGCGATGGTGCTCGTGCTCGTCCTCTCGGTGCTGACGATCTCCTACGCCTCCTCGCTGAAGGCCTACTTCCAGCAGCACCAGCAGATCACCCAGCTGCAGGGCCAGATCGCAGCCAGCGAGGCCAGCATCACCCAGCTCCAGGACGAGAAGGCGCGCTGGGCTGATCCGGCCTACGTCAAGGAGCAGGCCCGCGCCCGCTTCGGCTACCTGATGCCCGGCGAGACGTCCTACGTCGTGATCGGCGCCGACGGCAAGCCGCTGGCCGCCCAGGCGACGCTCGGCGACCCGCGCACCTCGACCACCTCGACGCCCACCGCCTGGTGGACCACGGAGTGGAGGTCGGTGCAGCTGGCCGGCAACCCGCCGTCGTCCCGCACCGCGCACCAGCCGTCGAAGTACCTCGGTGGCCACCACGGGTGACGCGTCCGTGACCGACCGATGACCACACCAGCCGGGTCGGGCCCGGTCTCCGACGCCGACCTTGCGGCCGTGGAGGCCCAGCTCGGCCGCCCCTCGCGCGGCACCCGCGCGGTCGGCCATCGCTGCCCCTGCTCCCTGCCCGACGTCGTGGTGACGGAGCCACGACTGCCCGACGGCACGCCGTTCCCCACGACCTACTACCTGACCTGTCCGCGGGCGGCCTCCCTGATCGGCACCCTCGAGGGGTCCGGTCTGATGCGTGAGATGGAGGTCCGGCTCGACGACGACCCGGAGCTCGCAGCGTCCTACGCCGCGGCCCACGCCGCCTACCTCGCCGACCGGGCCGCGCTGGGGGACGCCCCCGAGATCGCCGGGATCTCGGCCGGCGGGATGCCGACGCGGGTCAAGTGCCTGCACGTGCTGGCCGCCCACGCGCTCGCCGCCGGGCCGGGGGTCAACGTGCTCGGCGACGAGGTGCTGGCCCGGCTGGGGGAGTGGTGGGCCGACGGTCCGTGCGTGACGCCCGAGGCGGACCCACGGTGAGCCTGGTCGCCGCGATCGACTGCGGCACCAACTCCATCAAGCTGCTGGTCGCCGACCTGCCCCAGGTCCTGGTGCGCGAGTCGCGCGTCGTCCGGCTCGGGCAGGGGGTCGACGAGACCGGGCGGCTGGCCGACGAGGCGCTGGCCCGCACCTTCGAGGCGGTCGAGGAGTTCGCCGCCGTCATCACGACGCACGGCGTGCCGGTCGAGCGGGTCCGCCTCTGCGCGACGTCGGCTACCCGCGACGCGTCGAACGCCCAGGTCTTCGTCGACGGCGTCCGCGCCCGGCTCGGCGTGACCCCCCAGGTCCTGTCGGGGCTGGAGGAGGCCGCGCTCCTCTTCGACGCCACGACGATGCTCGACCCGCCCCCGGCCGCCCCGGCGCTGGCGGTCGACATCGGCGGTGGGTCGACGGAGCTGGTGCTCGGGGGTGCGGAGCACGCCGTGTCGATGGACATCGGCTCGGTCCGGCTCCACGAGCGCCACCTCGCCGCCGACCCGCCGACGGCCGAGGAGTGGCGTCGCTGCGGCCGTGACGTCGACGAGCACCTCGCCGGCTGCGGGCTCGACCTCGCGGCCGCCCACAGCGTCGTCGGCACCTCCGGGACGATCAAGACCCTCGCCTGCGGCGTCCTCGACCTGCCGTTCTACGACCGCGACGCGATCGACGGCGCGGTGCTGGGGGTTGATGACACGCTCGCCTTCGCCGAGCGGCTGCGGGCGATGACGGTCGCCGAACGGCGGGCCCTGCCCTACCTCCACCCCGGCCGCGCCGACGTCATCGGAGCGGGCTCGCTGATCTGGACCCGGGTCCTCCAGTGCTCCGGGGTCGACTCCTACGTCGTGTCCGAGGCCGACATCCTCTACGGCATCGCCCGCGCCATCGGCTGAGTCCGGACGACCGACCGTGCCCGAGCCCCTCCCTCACCCCGTGACCGGCACGCCGTACCCGAGCCCGGTGCCGCCCGGCACCGGCTGGCCGGACGACCCGGCGACCGCCGAGACCCCCGTGGCCCGCACCCCGGCCGCCGTCCGACGGCTCGCGGCCGAGGCCGACCTGGCTGAGCTCGATGCCCGGGTCAGCGTGTGCCGCGCCTGCCCGCGACTCGTCCGCTGGCGGGAGGACGTCGCCCGCGACAAGCGGGCGTCGTTCGCCGACCAGCCCTACTGGGGTCGGCCGATCGCCGGCTGGGGCACGCCCACCGAGGGCGTCGGTGACGAGGCGCGGATCGTCGTCGTCGGACTGGCACCCGCCGCCAACGGCGGCAACCGCACCGGCCGGGTCTTCACCGGTGACTCGTCCGGCGACTGGCTGTTCGCCAGCCTGCACCGGGTCGGCCTGGCCACCCGGCCCACCAGCGTGCACGCCGGCGACGGACAGGCACTCATCGGCACCCGGATGGTGGCGACCGTGCGTTGCGCGCCTCCGGCGAACAAGCCGACCGTCACCGAGCGCGACACCTGCGGCCCTTGGGTCAACCGCGAGGTCGCGCTGCTCGCGCCGACGCTGCGGGTCGTGGTGGCGCTGGGTGCCTACGGCTGGGACGGCGCCCTGCGGGCCCTCGCCGGCGCCGGGTACGACGTACCCCGACCGCGGCCCAGGTTCGGCCACGGCGCCCGGGTGGCACTGGCGCGCGACGGCCGCGGGGTCGACCTGCTGGGGTGCTACCACCCGTCGCAGCACAACACCTTCACCGGAAGGCTGACCCCGGCGATGCTCGACGAGGTGCTCGGGACCGCGCGAGACCTGGCCGGCCTCCCCGCGCCCACCTGACCCCGGACGTCATACGATCCGAGCGCCATGGCCCGCGGAACGGATGACGTCCCCAGGCCCCCGTATCCCAACCGGTAGAGGAAGCCGCCTTAAAAGCGGTTCAGTCTGGGTTCGAGCCCCAGCGGGGGCACCGCGCGGGGTCTGGGCTCCCCTTCGCGGGGCTCAGCAGGTCACGCCGGGGGAGACCCGGCCAGGCCGGCCAGCTCGTCGAGCCAGCCCTCCTCGCTCGGCCAGACCGACCTGACCAGCCAGGTCGCGCCGGCAGCCGCCCAGTCGTCGACGGAGGTGCCGTCGGGCCACTGGGCGACGACGTCCCAGTCGTCGTGGGGGTGCGCGCCGACGTAGTCGGCCAGGCCCTCGGGCGTGAGGAAGGGGTCGGCGATCGGGATGTAGCCGTCCCAGCGACGGGCGCGGGCCAGAGGCCGGCGATGGGGCGCGCGGCCCGCGATCCAGATCGGGATGCGCGTCCGCTGCACCGGCAGCGGGCGGAACGACGTGGTCGCCCGCAGGTGCTTGCCACGATGGTCGACCGAGCCGTCGCCGACCAGCCCGGCCACGATCTCGAGTGCCTCGTCGGTGATCTCGGCCCGCACCCGGTAGGACGGCTC
>JAHEXO010000028.1 GCA_023252065.1 Nocardioides sp.
AGGCCAGGCCCAGCTCGGACATCAGGTCGAGGTCCTCACGCCAGCGGTGGTAGTGGTCGCAGGCGACGTCGCCGTTGTCGCCGTGGTCGATGGTGCCCAGCCGGTGGCAGAAGGTGTCCCAGATGCTGGGGGCTCGGCCGTCCTCGGCGACCGCACCCTCGATCTGGTACGACGCGGCGGCCGCGCCCCAGACGAAGCCGTCGGGGAACCGGAGACTGGTGTGCGTGGTCATCCCTTGACTGCTCCTTGCATGATTCCGCCGACGATCTGGCGACCGAGGAGGACGAAGACGATGAGCACCGGGATGGTGCCGTAGAGGGTGCCCGCCATGACGATCGACTGCTGCGGCGCATACCCGGTGGCCAGGCTCTGGAAGGAGACCTGCACGGTCGGGTTCTGCGAGCTCAGCGTGATGATCGGCCAGAAGAAGTCGTTCCACGACATCAGGAACGTCAGCATCCCCAGCACCGCCATCGCCGGCCGCACCGCAGGCACGACGACGGCCCAGAAGACCCGCAGCGGCGTGGCGCCGTCGATCCAGGCGGCCTCGATCAGCTCGTCGGGCACCGCGCTCGCGACGTACTGACGCATGAAGAAGACGCCGAACGCCGTGCACAGCGTCGGCAGGATCACCGACGAGAGGTGACCGGCCATCCCGAGCCGGGCCATCAGCATGTAGAGCGGGATCACGCCCATCTGCAGCGGCACCATCATCGTGGCGATGCAGATGCCGAGGAGCAGGGTGGCGCCGCGGAAGCGGAGCTTGGCGAAGGCGAAGCCGGCCAGCGTGCAGAAGGCGACGGTGCCGAGGGTGACCAGGCCCGAGACGATCACCGAGTTGATGAGCCCGTGGTTGAGCGGAGCCAGCTCGAGCGCCTTCTTGGTGTTGTCGAAGATCGAGGAGTTCGGCAGCAGCGGTGGGGTCTTGGCCGCCATCTCGGCGTTCGTGTGCGACGCCATCACGATCGTGTAGTACAGCGGGAAGATCGACACCAGGGTGACCACGCCGATGGCGGCGTAGGTGCCCCAGCCGGCCTTCATCGTGGTCCCGCTCGCGGTCGAGGCGCTCATCGGACCTTCACCTCCGGGGCCGTCGCGGCCATCGCGGCACGTCGGCGCCGCGGGCCACCGAGACTGCGCTCACGCCGTCGCGCGAGCAGCACGTTGACGGTCACCGCGACGACGATCATCAAGAACATCGTCCAGGCCGTCGCCGAGGCCAGACCGAGCCGGTCGTTGGTCCAGCCCTGCTGGTACATCAGCAGCCCGAGGGTCTGGTACTGACCCTGCGTGCCGCCGTCCGGCAGGCCGTTGTGATAGAGCAGCGGCTCGCCGAAGAGCTGGGAGGCACCGATCGTCGAGACCACGATCGTGAAGAGGATGACCGGTCGCAGGCCGGGGATCGTGACATGACGGAACTGCGCCCACCGGCCGGCCCCGTCGATGGCGGCCGCCTCGTAGAGGTCGGTGTTGATCGCCTGCATCCCGGCCAGGTAGATCAATGCGTTGTAGCCGGTCCAGCGCCAGGTCACGATCGTTGCCACCGCGATCTGCGACGGCCACTTCGAGCCCTGCCAGTCCACCTGCGGCAGGTGTACGGCGTGCAGGCCCCAGTTGACCAGGCCGAGGTGCGGGTCGAAGAGCTCGACGAAGATCACCGTCGCCGCGGCCAGGCTGGTCGCGTAGGGCATCAGGATCGCGACCCGGAAGAAGGTCCGGCCGCGCAGGCTGTAGTTGAGCAGGTGCGCGATGCCCAGGGCCATGCACAGCTGCGGGACCGTCGAGATGATCCCGATCGTGATCGTGTTGCGGAAGGCGTTCCAGAAGAACTGGTTGGTGAACAGGTTGCGGTAGTTCTCCAGCCCGATGAAGCTCGACTGGTTGTAGGTCGAGAGCCGGGTGTCGTGCAGGGACACCCAGGCGGTGTCCAGCCAGGGGTAGACGCTGAACGCCAGGAACACCACGAAGAACGGCAGCACGTAGAGGTAGCCGATGCGGCTGCCGGGCAGCCGGTGGCGCCGGGCACGGCCCTCCGTGCGGGAGGTACGACGTACGGCGGCGGCGGTCGTCTGGGTCACGACGCTCATGCTCACCTTTCGTCCGGCGGCGCGGGGGCAACCCGGCCGACGACGCGGAAGAAGGGGGCGGAAGAAGTAGCAGGGCCTCGGCGTGCCCCGGGCCGCCGACGTGCGCAGGAGACGTCGGCGGCCCGGGTGTCGGTCAGCCGGTGATCTGCTTGATCTGGTCGAGGGCCGCCTGGAACGCCGCGTCCGGCGACGTGCCCTTGGTCTCGACGTTCGTCAGCTGCGTGGTCAGGGCCTGCTGGATCTGGGTGTCGTACAACCCGATCGGCGGGACCTTCATCTGCGAGGCGATGTCGCCGAAGATCTGTCCGACCGGCGCGTTGCTGAAGTAGGCGCTCTTCGCGTTCTTCACCGCCGGCGTGGCCGCTGCGTCGGAGTTGGACGGGAAGTGCCCGCCGTCGGTCCACATCGTGACCTGCTGGTCCTTGTTCGACAGCCACTCGACCAGCGCGATGGCGGCGTCCTTGTGGGCGGCCGCAGTCGGGACACCCAGCCAGGAGCCACCCCAGTTGGTCGCCCCACCGGGCAGGACCGGTGCGATGTCCCACTTGCCGGCGTAGGCGTCACCGGCCTGGCCCTGGATGTAACCCATCATCCAGGTCGGGCACGCCAATGCCGCGAAGGCACCGCTGGAGAACGCCTTGTTCCAGGCGGGGGTGAACTGCTGGAGCCCGGCTGTGATGCCGGCCTGGGCAGCGGTGGTCGCGTAGTTCCAGGCGTTCTTCACGCCGTCGCTGTTCGCGACGTCGGTGTTCCCGCTCGAGTCGGCGTAGGCCTCACTGCTCTGGTAGACCGCGGTGGAGAAGATGCTGGCCGCGCTGTCGACGAAGTTCGAGCCCGAGGGCTTGGTCTTCGACGCCTCGTACTGCTTGCCGAAGTTGATGAAGTCGTTCCAGGAGCTCCACTTCGAGGCCAGGGTCTTCGGGTCGGAGGGGAGCCCGGCCTTCTTGAGGAGGTCGCTGCGGTAGCAGATCGCCTCGGGGCCGATGTCGGTGCCGAGGCCCACGGTCGTCTTGCCGTCGTTGGTGGAAGCCTGCTCCCACTTCCAGGGGTAGAACTCCGCCTTGTCAGCCGCGGAGTTGGGCACGGTGTTCCAGTTGACGAACTGCTGGTTGTGGTTCTGCACGACGTCGGCGACGAAGCCGATCTCGATGGCCTGCACGTCGTCCAGCCCGCTGCTCGAGGCGAGCCGGGTCTTCAGGCGCGTCCAGTAGTCTGCCGACTGCTCGACGACGTCCTCCTTGATCGTGATGTTGGGGCAGACCTTCTTGTAGGCGTCCCAGAGGCCGGCCTCCTTGAACCCGAAGGTCCCGAAGAGCCCGACGGTCAGGGTCGTGTCCGCCGTCGTCCCGCACGGGCCGCCGCTGCCTGCGGTGCTTCCGGCAGTGTTCGACGAGCTGCTGCTGCCGCAGCCGGCGAGGGTGAGGGCGCCCGCGGTCGCGAGCGCCAGCAGAGGGGCGACCCGGCGACGCGGTGTCGTACTTCGGAGCATGGATCCTCCTGTTGAAGACCCGGGGTCGGGATGGACCCCGGAGTTGTGAGAGCGCTCTCACGAGCGGACGACATCAGGATGGAGTTCCGCCGTCGCCGTGTCAAGGGTCCAAAGCGGGCGAGTTGCCGGGCAGCTCTACGCCGTCTCCCGGAGGACCAGCTCGACGGGCAGGATCGTCGAGCGGGCCCTGGGCTCCTGGCCCGAGATGCGTTCGAGCAGCAGCCGGGTCATGGCTGCGCCGAGCTCCGGGATGGGCTGGCGGACCGTGGTCAGGGGTGGTTGCTGCTCGGCAGCGGCCGGGATGTCGTCGAAGCCGATCACCGCCACGTCGTCCCCCACGCGGCGGCCGCTCTCGAGCACGGCGCGGATCACGCCGAAGGCGGCCAGGTCGGAGGCGGCGAAGATCGCGTCCACGTCGGGGCGGGCGACCAGCAGTCGCTTCGCCGCGTCGTACCCGCCGCCCGCGGTGAAGTCGCCCACCGAGACCAGGGTGTCGTCGTACGGCAGCCCTGCGGCCTCCACGGCCCGGCGGTAGCCGGCGAGCCGGTCCTGTCCGGCACACATGTCGCCGGGTCCGGCGACCGTCGCGACGTGCCGACGGCCGTGCTCGAGGAGGTACGTCGTGGCGAGGGCGCCGCCGCCGACGTTGTCCGCGTCGACGTACCAGAGCACCCGGCGCCGGCTGAGCGGCCGCCCGCTCAGGACGGTGGGCACCCCGAGGTCCTCGAGGCGCTGGGGCAGCTTGTCCTTGCCGTGCAGCGACAGCAGCAGGACGCCATCGACGTGGCCACCGGCGGCGTAGGCCAGGAAGCGCTCCTGGTCCTCGGGCCGGGTCATCACGGTGAAGACCAGCTGGAGCCCGGCGTCGGCGACCGTCTCCTGCGCGCTGCGCAGCATCCCGAGGAAGAACGGGTCGGCGAACATCCGCTCCTCGGTCTCCTCCACCAAGAAGGCCACCGAGTCGCTCCGTCCGGTCACCAGTGACCGGGCGGCGAGGTTGGGCACGTAGGAGATCGCGCGGGCGGCCTCGAGCACCACGGTGCGGGCGTGCTCGCTGACCTTCTTGTCCCCGCGCAGGACCCGGCTGGCGGTCGCCCGAGAGACGCCGGCCCGGTCTGCGACCTCTTCCAGCGTGGGCGCCGAGCGGGTGGCTCTGGCCACGCGGGACTGCGTGCTCACGGCCCGAAGTGTGGCACGGGACATACGCTGTGCCCATGCCACGGTGGCGGCTTCTCCGTCCCGGTTACCTCGGCACCGAGTCCGATCGGGCCACCTTCCGTACCCTCCACACCGCCTCGCAGATGACCAGCGTGCTACGAACCGGGCTCACTCAGGGCTCCGCCGAGCAGAGCGTGCGTCATCTCGCGACGCTGCTCGGCTGCCCCGCGGTCGCGGTCACCGACACCGAGGCGACCCTCGCGTGGTACGGACGGGGCTCGGCTCACGGCGACTCGGTGCAGGCCCTGGCCGAGCGGTGCGTCCAGGACGGGACGACGGCAGTGCGTGACCATCGCGACTTCGCCTGCGGCGAGCCGGGGTGTCCACTGCGTCACGCGATCGTGGCGCCGCTGACCGTGGAGGACGCGGTGGTCGGGACTCTGATGGCGTTCACCCCCACGGCTTCGGCCGGCCTGGTGCGGGCCACCGTCGAGCTCGCGCGCTGGGTGTCCGGCCAGCTGGAGCTCGCAGAGCTCGACACCGCGCGGACGTCGCGGATGGAGGCCGAGGTCCGCGCCCTGCGCGCGCAGATATCGCCCCACTTCGTCTACAACGCCCTGAACACGATCGCGTCGTTCGTCCGCACCGATCCCGACCGGGCGCGCGAGCTCATCCTGGAGTTCGCCGACTTCACCCGGCACTCCTTCCAGCGCGCCGGTACCTACACGACGCTGGAGGATGAGCTCCGCTCGATCGAGCGCTATCTCGTGCTCGAGCAGGCCCGGTTCGGGGACCGGCTCGGGGTGATGCTGCGGATCGCCCCCGAGGTGCTCGGGGTCAGCATCCCCGTGCTGTCGCTGCAACCCCTGGTCGAGAACGCGGTCCGGCACGGGTTGGCCGCGAAGGACGGACCCGGCATGATCACGATCCTGGCCGAGGACAACGACTACGAGGCGGTGATCACGGTCGAGGACGACGGCGTCGGCGAGGATCCCGAGCGGGTACGCCGCGCGCTGGCCGGCGACGAGTCGATGGACTCCATCGGTCTCGGCAACGTCGACGAGCGGCTCCGCTCGGCGTTCGGGGACGAATACGGGCTGGTGGTCGAGACCGCACCCGGAGCCGGCACCAAGGTCACGGTCCGGGTGCCCAAGTACGCCGCCGGGGTGCGTGGGTGAACGAGCGCGGAGGTCTGCGGGTGCTCGCCGTCGACGACGAAGCACCGGCGCTCGACGAGCTCGCCTTTCTCCTGGGCCGCGACGAGCGCATCGGGGATGTCCTGACCTCCAGGTCCTCCGCCGACGCCCTGAGGGTCCTCCGCAGCGAGCGCGTCGATCTGGTCCTCCTCGACATCGCGATGCCCGGCCTGAGCGGCCTCGAGCTGGCCTCGGTGCTGCAGCAGTTCCGGTCGAGCCCCGCGGTCGTCTTCGTCACCGCCCACCAGCATCACGCCGTCGAGGCCTTCGACCTGCAGGCAGCCGACTACCTCCTCAAGCCGGTCCGGGAGGATCGACTGCGCGAGGCGATCCGTCGCGTCACCGACGAGGCCGGGGCGGCCGAGCGCGACGAACAGCTGCCCGTCGAGCTGGCCGGAGTGACCCGTTTCGTGCGCCGTTCCGAGGTCCGCTACGCCTCGGCCCAGGGCGACTACGTCCGCCTGCACACGGCTGCGGGCGACCCGCTCGTACGGATGCCGCTGAGCGCCCTCGAGCAGCGCTGGCGCGACGCCGGCTTCGTGCGGATCCACCGGAGCATCCTGGTCGCGCTGGCCCACGTCGAGGAGGTGCGGCTCGGTCCGACCAAGCCGGCCGTGGTCGTCCACGGGGTCGAGCTGCCGGTCAGCCGCCGCCACCTGCCCGACGTCCGGACGCTGCTGCGCCGACACCGCGACGGTGCCCCGTGAGCGGCGAGCCGGTGCAGCGGGCCCGGATCACCAGCCCCCGCACCGCCCGCGCAAAGCCGGGCCCGCGGCGTTCGAACGCCTCCGAGATCGACGCGTTGACCCGGCTCGGGGAGGTCTATGTCGACAGCCTGATGCGCGCCCAGCTGCGTCTGGCCGGCTACGTCGTGCTCGCCCTGGCACTCACACTCGGTGTCCTGCCGATCGCGCTCCGCTGGCTGCCCCTCGGGCAGGTCCACGTCCTCGGCGCCCCGCTGCCCTGGCTCGTGCTCGGGATCGGGGTGTACCCGTGGCTGCTCGCCCTGGCTTGGTGGTATGTCCGCCGCTCGGAGCGCAACGAGGCGGCGTTCGAGGATCTCGTCGAACGGTCGGGCGAACCGTGAGAGAGGCGACTGCCCTGCTCGCTGTCTGGATCGTGGTGGTCTCGACCCTGGCGGTCGGCGCCTTCGGGCTCCGGATCTCGCGCACGACGAGCGACTTCTTCGTGGCTTCCCGCCGCGTCGGGCCGTTCCTCAATGCCTCCGCGATCGGTGGGGAGTACCTCTCGGCCGCGTCCTTCCTCGGCGTCGCGGGCCTCGTCCTCGCCCGCGGGGTCGACATGCTCTGGTACCCGATCGGCTGGACGGCCGGCTACCTCCTGCTGCTGGTCTTCGTCGCCGCACCCCTGCGCCGGTCGGGCGCCTACACGCTGCCCGACTTCGCCGAGTTCCGGGTCGAGTCGGCGCGCGCCCGCCAGATCGCGAGCTGGCTGGTCTGCCTGATCTGCGGGCTCTACCTGGTTCCCCAGCTGGAGGGCGCGGGCCTGACCCTCGCCGCCCTGACCGGTGCTCCCACGTGGGTCGGCGCCGTGGTCGTGGCCCTGGTGGTGCTGGTCAACGTCGCCGCCGGCGGCATGCGCAGCATCACGCTCGTGCAGGCGTTCCAGTACTGGCTCAAGCTGTGTGCGCTGCTGGTCCCCCTGCTCCTCCTCTGGCTCGCCTGGCGCCACCACGGCGGCTCGACACACCACCTGCACGCCCGAGAGTGGGTGGAGCCGCTGGCCGGCCCGCACGCGACGTACCTGACGTACTCGCTGATCCTCGCCACCTTCCTGGGCACGATGGGGCTGCCCCATGTCGTCGTCCGCTTCTACACCAACCACGACGGCCCGGCGGCGCGGCGGACCACCCTGGTGGTGCTGGTCATGCTCAGCGGCTTCTACCTGCTCCCGACGGCGTACGGCGTGCTGGGTCGCGTCTACGCCTCGGACCTGGTCGCGTCGGGGCACACCGACTCGGTCGTGCTGACGCTGCCCGACCGGGTGCTCCCCGGCGGCGCCGCGACACTGCTCACCGCGCTCCTCGGTGCCGGCGCGTTCGCTGCCTTCTTGTCGACCTCGTCGGGTCTGGTGGTCTCGATCAGTGGCGTGCTCTCGCAGGACCTCCTCGGCCGCCGCTACGGCGGCGTGACCGGCTTCCGGATCGGCAGCGCCATAGCCGTCGCCGGCACCCTCCTGCTGACCCTGGGCTCGCAGGGGCTTCCGGTGGCGCACGCCGTGGAGCTGGCGTTCGCAGTGGCCGCGTCGACGTTCTGTCCCCTGCTGCTGCTCGGAATCTGGTGGCGTGGCCTGACCGCGCGTGGCGCGATCGTGGGCCTTCTCGGCGGCGGGGTCTCCTCGGGGACCGCCGTGCTGGCCGTGATGCTCGGCGCGAGCCCGCCGGGATGGCCGGGAGCGCTGCTCGCGCAGCCGGCCCTGCTCACCGTGCCCCTGGCCTTCACCATCATGGTCGGCGTCTCGGTGGCGGACCGGGCGCACCGCCCTCTGCACGTGGGCCGGGCGATGGTGCGGCTGCACCTGCCCGAGGCCGTCGAGGTCGACCGGGGTAGCTACCACCCGATGGCAGCGCGGAACAGCAGCTGACCGCTCGTCGCGTCAGCGCTACCGCTCGTCGCGCCGTCTTGCCCCGCACACCGCCGACCGGCGCCCGTTGGGCGCACCACGAGGTGTGACCCCTGTCACTTCCATCTCGGCCTGCCTACCGTCCGGGCTGTCCAACGACAGAGACAGGAGTCCTCATGTCCGAAACACCGACCGCCCCCGCAGCCCGCGTGCCCGGGGCGCACATCGCCGACCCGGGCCCGTTGGGCCTGGCCGGTTTCGCCCTCACGACGTTCGTGCTGAGCATCGTGAACACCAACATCGTCCCGCAGGCGCTGGTGGGCGGGGCGCTGGGCCTGGCCCTCGCCTACGGTGGAATCGGCCAGTTCACGGCCGGCGTGTGGGAGTTCGCCAAGGGCAACACCTTCGGCGCGACGGCGTTCTGCTCCTACGGCGCGTTCTGGATCTCGTTCTGGTGGCTCGCCGAGAGGGACTTGGGGGGGCTGGGACCCGAGGGCTACAAGGCAGTCGGGGCCTATCTGCTCGCCTGGGCGATCTTCACCGCCTACATGACGGTGGCGGCGATGAAGGTGAACATGGCCGTGCTGGCCGTGTTCGTGCTGCTGACCATCACGTTCGTCATCTTGGCGATCGGCTGGTTCGACAAGGAGTCGTCCGGCTGGATCAAGCTGGGTGGCTGGTTCGGTCTGGCGACCGCGATCGTCGCCTGGTATGCGTCGTTCGCCGGCGTGACGGCGTTCACCTGGGGTCGTCAGGTCTTCCCGGTCGGACCTCGCGAGTAGGCACGTCCAGGCTGCACCAGCAGGCGGGGTCGCGCACCAGGCCCGGCTGGACCAACATGGAGGCAACCATCCGCTCCTAGGGTGGGGCGGCAGCCCGGGTGCGCGGGCTCGCCGCCCGAGAGGAGACCCAGCGCCGTGAGCGAAGAAACCCTGTCCAACCTCATGCACGAGAACCGGCGGTTCGACCCGCCGGCCGACCTCGCCGCCAACGCCAACGTCAAGGAGGACGCCTACCAGAAGGCCGACGCCGACCTGCTGGCGTTCTGGGCCGAGGCCGCCGAACGCCTCACCTGGGACACCCGGTGGGACCAGGTCCTCGACTGGGACAACGCACCGTTCGCGAAGTGGTACGTCGGCGGCAAGCTCAACGCGGCGTACAACTGCGTCGACCGCCACGTCGAGGCCGGGAACGGCGACCGCGTCGCCTACCACTGGGTCGGCGAGCCCGAGGACGACACCCGCGACATCACCTACGCCGAGCTCAAGGACATGGTCTGCCAGGCGGCCAACACCCTGGTCGACCTCGGCGTGAGGTCCGGCGACCGGGTCGCGATCTACATGCCGATGATCCCCGAGACCGTGGTGGCGATGCTGGCGTGCGCACGCATCGGAGCGCCGCACACCGTGGTCTTCGGGGGATTCTCGTCGACGGCGTTGCGCGACCGGATCCAGGACTGCGACGCCCGGGTGGTGATCACCGCCGACGGCGGTTACCGCCGCGGAGCGCCGGCGGCGTTGAAGCCCGCGGTCGACGAGGCGCTCGAGCAGTGCCCCGACGTCCGCAACGTGCTCGTCGTACGCCGGACCGGGCAGGACGTGGAGTGGACCGAGGGTCGCGACCTCTGGTGGCACGACGCGGTCGACGGCGCCTCGAAGGAGCACACACCCGAGGCGTTCGACTCCGAGCACCCGCTCTACGTCATGTACACCTCGGGCACCACCGGCAAGCCGAAGGGGATCCTGCACACCACCGCGGGCTACCTGGTCGGCTGTGCCTGGACCCACTGGGCGGTCTTCGACCTCAAGGACGACGACGTCTTCTGGTGCGCGGCCGACATCGGCTGGGTCACCGGGCACAGCTACATCGTCTACGGGCCGCTGGCCAACGGCGCGACCTCGGTGATGTACGAGGGCACGCCGGACACCCCTCACAAGGGCCGCTGGTGGGAGATCATCGCCGACCACAAGGTCACCCTGCTCTACTGCGCGCCGACGGTCATCCGCACCTTCATGAAGTGGGGGGCCGACATCCCGGAGAAGTACGACCTGTCGACGCTGCGGATCATCGGGTCGGTCGGTGAGCCGATCAACCCCGAGGCCTACATGTGGTACCGCGAGCACATCGGCGGCAACCAGGCGCCGGTGGTCGACACGTGGTGGCAGACCGAGACCGGCATGCACATGATCAGCCCGTTGCCGGG
>JAHEXO010000422.1 GCA_023252065.1 Nocardioides sp.
CCTCGCGGTACGACGTCGATGGCAGCGTCAGATGGCAGCGGCGGCGTAGCCGGGAAGGTCGATCAGGCCTCGTCGTCGTGATGGCGGCGGCGCCACGGGCTGCCGAAGCGGTCGAGCATGCCGGGCTGCGGGCCCGGACGGGCCGGGGCACGGCGGACGGCGGAGGTGCCGCGGAACGCGGCCAGCGCGACGGTCGCCGAGAGCAGCATCACCACGAAACCGAGGATGCCCACGAAGGTCAGCCGGGCGACCGCGCCGACCATGAGGATGGCGATGCCGGCGACGAAGCCGATGGTGGCCACGACGGCGCGACGACGGGCCGCGCGGCGGAGGTTGGTGCCGCGGAGCGTCGAGGCGAGCTTGGGGTCCTCCTGCACGAGGGCGCGCTCCATCTGCTCGAGGGCTCGTAGCTCCTCTTCGGAGAGTGGCACAGGATCCTCCCCTCGCACATCGGGACTCGAGGCCAAGTGTAGGCAGCGCCACCCGCGTGCGGTAGGCGGGCGGGGGAAATTGTGCAGATGTGAGACAGCAATCCGGCCGAACAGGTGGTCTGGCGGTGTGGGGCGGCCCTCACGAGAGCAGGCTGGCGGGGCGCACCGCGTCGGAACCGAACCTCCGGGTGACCCGGTCCACGGCCCGCTCGGCCTCGGACCAGCCGCGGTCGCGCTGCCCCAGGAGCAGCTGGCGGTGGACCCGGGTGCGGGGCACCAACCCCTCGACCCGGACCCCGACCAACCGGATCCGGGCCCGCTGCAGGCCCAGCGCGTCGTAGGAGCGGACCGCCTCGCGGTAGATCTCCTGGGTGACGTCGGTGGCCTCGGCCAGGGTGCGGGACCGGGTGACCGTGGTGAAGTCCGCGAAGCGCACGGTGATCGTGACGGTGCGGCCGGCGACCTCTGCAGTCCGCATCCGCCCGGTGACCCTGTCGGTGAGCCGGAGCAGCTCGCGCACGATCATCGACCGGTCGTCGGTGTCGTGGCCGAAGGTCTCGCTGGCTCCCATCGACTTGTCGGGGTCGCCGAGCAGTACCCCGAAGTAGGAGCCACCGGTGCGGGCCACCACCTGACGTCCGTCGACGCCCCAGGAGAGGTCGTGGAGGTGGCGGCCGAGGTGGTCGCCGAGCGCGCGCTGGAGGGTACGGCGCGGGGTGTGGGCGACCTGACCGATCGTGACCAGCCCGAGCCGGTGGAGGAGCTCGCGGGTCTTCTCCCCCACCCCGAACAGGTCGCCGACGTCGAGCGGGTGGAGCACCGTGGTCACCGAGGACGGGGTGCAGACGAACACCCCGTCGGGCTTGGCCCATCGGCTGGCCATCTTGGCCATCGTCATCGACGCCGCTACTCCGACCGAGCAGGTGATGCCCTGCTCGTCGTGGATGGTGGCGCGCAGGTGCTCGGCGATGTCGGCCGACGCCCCGAGCCGGCGGGTCGAGCCGCGGACGTCGAGGAACGCCTCGTCGAGCGAGAGCGCCTCGACCAGTGGTGTGACCCGGCGGAAGGTCTCCATCACCGACGCCGAGACCGTCGCAAAGGTCTCGAAGTCGGGCGGGACCACCTCGGCGGCCGGGCACATCCGCCGGGCCCGGGTCATCGGCATGCCCGACCGGACCCCGCTGCGGCGTGCGAGGTAGTCGGCCGAGAGCACCACTCCGCGGTAGCCACCGCCGACGATGACCGGGACGTCACGCAGGTCGGGCCGCTCGCGCACCGCGACGCTGGCGTAGAAGGCGTCCATGTCGACATGGAGGATCGGGGTCGCGGACGTCGGCTCGACGCCCCTCGGCGAGGCGCTCATCGCACCTCCCGGGCAGGGTCAGGACAGGCGCGCGAGCAGGTGGAGCTGAGTGGCCAGCGGGAGGTATTCGGGTCGGGTCGCCACGGCCTGCTCGAGCTCGACCAGCGCAGCGGTGGCGCCGGGCTCGAGATCGAGCAGCGAGCCGGGCACGAGATCGGTGAAGACCCGGATGCCGTGGACCGCGTCGACGGTGAACCCGGCTCCCTCGGCCAGCGCGGTGAGCTCGTCGTGGGTGAAGCGGGAGCGACCCTGCGACGCCTGCTGGCGTGGGCTGGCGTCCGGCTGCGGGTCGAGCAGGGAGAGCGCCTGCTGGAAGTGACCGGCCATGGCCCGGGCGACCACGGCGGCGTGGCGCTGCGCGACCAGGAGGCTGAGGGTGCCGCCGGGGCGCAGCACCTGCGCCAGCGTGGCCAGCGCCGCGGCGGGATCGTCGACGACCTCGAGGACGCCGTGGCACAGCACGACGTCGGCGCCGGCAGGGGGGACCACGTCGAGCAGGGTGGACAGGTCGCCCTGGCGGCCGGTGACCGCGAGGTCGTGCTCGCGGGCACGACGGTCGAGGGCGGCCAGGGCATCGGGACTGGGGTCGACCACGACCACCCGGTGACCCAGGGCGCCGATGCGGACGGCCAGACCGCCGGTGCCGCCGCCGATGTCGAGGACGTCGCGCGGCTCACCCTCCACCAGACCGAGGCCGGGCTCGAGCCCGGACCACACCACGGCCGTGCGGGCGGAGCCGCGGCCCGCGGTGTGCTCGCTCGCGGAGGTCGGCATGGACGCCAGCCTAGAGGTCGGCCACCGGACGGCCCGGGCGAGACCACGCCCCCACCGTCGGTCGAGCCCGTCGAGACCACGGGCGACGTCGTCACGCGGCTCCGGGGTCCCCGCGGCGTTGTCCGCTGGCGGAGCGGAGCGGGGGAAGCGGAGAACGTCGTGGGGTGAGTCATCCCGGGCTCCCGGGGCTGCGGTGCCACAGCTTGCGGGCGACGTCCTTGGCGTCGTCGCCGGGCGGCTTGACGTCGGCGTAGGGCGACATCTGGAAGCCGCTGGAGTGGACCAGGACCCGGCGGTGGGTCACCTCCTCGACGGTCTCGACCACGGCCAGCCGGGCCCGGACCGCCTCGAGACCACCCTCGGGGCCGGGCCGCTGCCACAGGCCGTGGAGGTCGGCCAGGGGCCACGCACCGGTGGCCCGCAGGGAGATGCCGCGGTGGCCGGTACGGCGTACGACGCCGCGGACCACCAGCAGCCAGGAGTCGAACACGGTGGCGGCATAGGGCCCCTGGGCGTCTTCGAAGAAGGTCGCGTCGACCGGCCCGGTGCCGTCGTCGAGGGTCAGGAACACCACCCGCCGGCCGGAGCGGACCGGCGGGGTCTGGGTGGCGACCTTGACCCCTGCCACCAGGATCTCGGCGCGGCTGCGCTGGGTGAGCAGGTCGCGGCTGCGGACCGCGCCGAGGGCGTCGAGAAACTCGGCGTAGGTGTCGACGACGTGGCGGCTGGCGTCGAGGCCGAGGATCTCCAGCTCGGCCCGCATCCGCTCGTCGGCGCTCATCTCGGGCAGGCCGCTGACGTGCTCCTGCGGCTCGTCACCGAGGTCGAGGGTG
>JAHEXO010000029.1 GCA_023252065.1 Nocardioides sp.
CAGCGTCGCGCCGGCTCCCAGCAGGAGCTCCTGACCCCGCGTATAGGCCGAGGCGTCCTGGTGGGTGGCGATCGGGCCGAACCAGACGAGGTAGAGCACCAGGACCAGCACCGAGATCAGGTTGTTGGCCACGGGGGCCCACATCATGGGGCCGAAGCGGCCGTGAGCGTTGAGGACCTGACCGACCAGCACGAACATGCCGTAGAAGAAGACCTGGGGCAGGCACAGGCGGGCGAAGGCGATCGCGGAGTCCCGCTGCGCAGCCATGTCGGCGCAGTTGTACGACGCGTCGAGGAACAGGCGCATGACCAGCGGTGCCGCGACGACCAGGACCAGGGTCACCACGGCGAGGAAGATCCCGGCCAGGGTGATGACCCGGTTGGTGTAGGCCGCACCCGCGTCGGCGTCGTTCTTCTGCGCCCGGACGAGCTGGGGGACGAGCACGGCGTTGAATACGCCTCCCGCCAGCAGGATGTAGAGCATGTTGGGGATGGTGTTGCCGATGTTGAACAGGTCGGCGTGGAGCCCGTTGCCGATCGCTGCGACGAGCAGGACGTTGCGGGCGTAGCCCGTCAAGCGTGAGACGACCGTCCCGGAGGCCATCACCGCCGACGAGGCGAGGATGCTCCGGCTCTCCCCCGCGTCACTCATCGTGCGCCGCCGGTGAGGAGCCGTCCGCGCCCGCGGAGCACCCCTGGACGAGGTCTGGCGGGGTGGTTCATGCATCGCCTCGGCGCAGGAACCGGCGGGTCAGCCGCACCACGATCGCCGCGAGGAGCATGACGAGCCCGGCGCCGATGATCACCCAGATCAGCCGGCTCACCTGCTCGGCTCGCAGGGGGAACTGGTCCTGGGGGCCCAGTGGCTGGCCGGCCCGGTTGGTCAGCTCGAGGGTGACGTCATGCACGCCCGCCACCTGCGTGTCGGCCTTGAGCAGCACGGTGGTCTGGCCGTGTGGGGGCAGCTGGATGGTCTCGCCGCCGGTGATCTCCAGGGCCGGGTCGGCCACGGCGTGCACCTCGACGGTGACCGGTACGGCGAGGGTGTTGCTGACGATGGCGGCGAACCGGCCGGTCGTCCCGGCCAGGGTGACCGACTCCGGGGCGGCGATGTCGATCCCCTGCAGGTTGTCGCCGACCCAGCGGGAGGTCGAGTCCATGCGGGCGAAGGCGCCGAAGGGGTCCTCGGCCGCGGTGTAGGACGCATTGCCGGCGACCTCGGTGAACAGCTGGGACCGGAGGAGGTTGTTGCCGGCCAGCACGGACTGGAGGATCCGCCCGTAGCGCAGGGTGCGCCGGGCGGTGTCGTAGACCAGCCGTCCGAGGTGGGGGCCGGGCGCGGGTGGCCGAAGCCGGTCGGCCGGGACGGAGGCCCCCGCCCCGGCGGTGGCGTCGTCGACGCTGGTCAGCCGCACCCAGGGGACGTCGAGGCCGGTGAAGAAGCTCGGCCGGGGGTGGCGCAGCTCGTCGGGCAGGTTCACCACCAGCGGCTGCTGCTGGTCGAGGAAGCGCACCGCCGCCTCGGCGAGGATCCGCTGCCGGAGGGCGAGGTTTCTGGTGTGGTCGACCGGGCCCGGTCCTCCGTGGGCGGCGGCGGTGGCCGCGAGGACCACCGAGCGACCGTGCACCCGGACCTCCGCGGTGGTCGGACCGTCGTACCCGGTGTCGTCGAGCAGCACCTCGGTGGCTCGTGGCAGCCGCCCGACCTCGACCCCCCTCATCCGGCCGCTGGGCGGGGCGACCGCCGGGCTCAAAGGGAGGTTCCAGGTGCGCAGGGAGCGGGCGGTGCGTTGGATGCCCTCGGCGAGCAGCTCCGGACCGTGCCGCAGGGCCGATGCCACCGCGAGGTCGCCGTAGGGGAGACCGAAGGTCTGCCCGGTGCCGGTGGTGAGGACGTGCCGGATGTGGGTGAGCCACTGCTGCGCGGCCCGGACGGTTGCCGGCGAGATGCTCGTGGTCGTGCTCTCCGCAGTGGTCGTTGCCGAGGCGGACGACGACGGGCTCTGGCTCGGACCGGAGGACGGTCCGCCGGGAGGCCCGGGGGTGTGCAGCGTGCGGGGCGGGTTGCCGTGCGCCAGCTGGCGTACGGCGTCGATCACCGCAGGGTCGAGCACCCAGGTCAGCGGGTGGGACTGGGCGGCCGCGCCGAGGACGACGGCCCGGTGGAGTGCGCCGGTGCGCAGGCTCCTCAGCCAGGCGGCGGTGTCCTCGATGGTGCCGTCGGTGGCGCGGGTGACGCCGCTGCGCACTGGAGCGACCAGCGCGACGTCCTCGATGGAGCCGGTCGCTTGGAGCGACGAGGGGATGAGGGGGAGGAAGGTCCGGTCGCGGCCCGCGGCGTTGCCGGTGTAGCCCTGACGGTTGGTGCCGAGGGCGTGCACCCCGAACCAGTAGACGCCCGGCGTCGACACCTGGAGCGTCGACCTCGGCAGCCGGACCGTGAAGGGCATCGTCTGGTCCGGCTGCAGGGAGTCGATGTGGTCGAAGGTCCCTGGCGTGATGATCCGGTGGCCCACGTCCGCGGTCACCGGGGTCTGGACCGCTGCTGCGAGCCCTTCGGTGGTGGTGATCGGCGTCGAGCCGATGAACCCGTGGACGTTGATCGCGGTCCACGTCTCGTGGCTGGCGTTGGTGATCGTGCCCCTGATCACGATCGGCCCGTGGTCGGGGATGTAGCCGGGCGTGATCGACCCCATCCGGAGCACCAGCGGCTGGGTCGGGTCGCCGGGCCTGGCGGCGTGTGCCTGCGCGCCCGGCACGGCGTACGGCGAGGGGCCGAGCGCGAGGAAAAGCGTCGCCGTGACCAGGAGGGCCAGCCGGACCGCCGCCCTGAGGGCATGCGGAATCGACGGCGGGCGGAGCACGCCCAGACTCTAGTGGGCGCGGTGACGCGGACTCGGGAGCGTCGGCCGCACCCCGCTAGGCTGACCCGTTGTGTCCGACGCCCCTGACCGGCAGCCGCCGGGCCCGATCCGGCTGGCCGACGCGCAGCGGGACGTGGCCGCCGAGCTCGACCGCATCGCCCCTGTCCTCGACCCCCTCGGGGAGCGCTTCGCCGCGGCCGGGCACGAGCTCGCGCTGGTCGGCGGGCCGGTCCGCGACGCGATGCTGGGCCGGCGGCACAACGACCTCGACCTGACCACCTCGGCCCGTCCCGAGGAGATCGAGCGGCTGCTCACCGGTTGGGCCGACGCCACCTGGGACATCGGTCGGGCCTTCGGCACCATCGGCAGCCGCAAGGGCGACTTCGTGGTCGAGATCACGACGTACCGCTCCGAGCACTACGACCCCACCTCTCGCAAGCCGGCGGTCGCCTTCGGAGACAGCCTGGCCGGCGACCTCGGCCGCCGTGACTTCACCGTGAACGCGATGGCGGTGCGGGTGCCGACCCGCGAGCTGGTCGACCCCTACGGCGGGGTGGTCGACCTCGCGCACGGGCTGCTGAGGACGCCGGGTACTCCCGAGGACTCCTTCTCCGACGACCCCCTGCGGATGATGCGAGCCGCGCGCTTCGCCGCCCAGCTGGGCTTCGCCGTCGACCCGGGCGTGGTCGAGGCGATGAGCGCGATGGCCGAGCGGATCGGGATCATCTCGGCCGAGCGGGTCCGCGACGAACTCGTCAAGCTCGTCCTGGCGGCCCAGCCTCGCGCCGGGCTGACGCTGCTGGTCGAGAGCGGGCTCGCGGCGCTGGTGCTGCCGGAGCTGCCGGCGCTGATCCTGGAGAAGGACGAGCACCACCGGCACAAGGACGTCTACCAGCACTCGCTGACCGTGCTCGAGCAGTCCATCGACCTCGAGGACCGGCTCGGCGGACCCGACTTCGTCTCGCGCTTCGCCGCCCTCATGCACGACGTCGGCAAGCCGCGCACGCGGCGGTTCCTGGGCGATGGCACGGTGACCTTCCACCACCACGACGTCGTCGGGGCCAAGCTGACCCGCAAGCGGATGCAGGCACTGAAGTTCTCCGGTGACGACATCGACGCCGTCACCACGCTGGTCGAGCTCCACCTCCGCTTCCACGGGTACGGCGACGGGCAGTGGACCGACTCGGCCGTGCGGCGCTACGTGCGTGACGCCGGCGACCAGCTCGAGCGGCTGCATGTGCTGACCCGCGCCGACTGCACGACGCGCAACCAGCGCAAGGCCGAGCGGCTGCGTCGTACCTATGACGAGCTCGAGGCCCGCATCGCGCGGCTGTCGGAGGCCGAGGAGCTGGCCTCGATCCGCCCCGACCTCGACGGCACCCAGATCATGGAGATCCTCGGTGTCCAGCCGGGGCCGCAAGTGGGCGCCGCCTACCGCTTCCTGCTCGAGCTGCGCCTCGACGAGGGACCGGCGTCCTACGACGAGGCGAAGGCCGCGCTGCTGACCTGGTGGGCCGACCAGTAGGTCGGCGGTCGATCGTCGGTTGAGGAGGGCGCTCCGGCGCCCGTCTCGAAACCACGATGGTGAGGAGGACCTGCGCGGCCCTCCTCGACCAGCGGACCACTCCGACCGGGCGGTCGGTGTGGACTGTTAGACAGTGGGGGTGACCACGACCGAGACCGACGTCCGCGCCGAGGCGGAGCGCTACCTCCGTGCGCTGGTCGGGCGCGACGACGCGCGGCTGCGCGACGACCAGTGGTCGGCCATCGAGGCCCTGGTCGTGCAGCGGCGGCGCTCGCTGGTGGTGCAGCGCACCGGCTGGGGGAAGTCCGCGGTCTACTTCGTGGCGACCCTGCTGCTGCGTGACGCCGGCGCGGGGCCGACGGTCATTGTCTCGCCGCTGCTCGCACTGATGCGCAACCAGATCGCGGCCGCCGAGCGGGCCGGCATCCGGGCCCACACCATCAACTCCACCAACGCCGACGACTGGGAGCAGATCCACGCGTCGGTGGCGGCCGGCGAGGTCGACGTCCTGCTGGTCAGCCCCGAGCGCCTCAACAACCCCGGCTTCCGCGACGAGGTGCTGCCCCGGCTGGCGGCCACCTGCGGGCTGCTCGTGGTCGACGAGGCCCACTGCATCTCCGACTGGGGCCACGACTTCCGGCCCGACTACCGCCGCATCCGCACCCTCCTGGCCGAGCTCCCGGCCGGCATCCCGGTGCTCGCCACCACCGCCACCGCCAACGCGCGGGTCAGCGCCGACGTCGCCGAGCAGCTGGCCACCGGTGACGGGCGCAGTGACACCTTGGTGCTGCGCGGGTCGCTGGACCGCTCCTCGCTCCGGCTGGCGGTCGTGCGGCTGCCCACCCCCGAGCAGCGGCTTGCCTGGCTGGTCGACCACCTCGCCGAGCAGCCGGGCTCCGGCATCGTCTACTGCCTGACCGTCGCCGCGACGCAGCAGGTCGCCGAGCACCTGCGGGCCCACGGCCTCGACGTCGCGGCCTACTCCGGACAGACCGAGGCGACCGAGCGCCTCGACCTCGAGCACCGCCTGGCGACCGGCCAGGTCAAGGCACTCGTCGCAACCAGCGCGCTGGGCATGGGCTTCGACGCGACCCTCGGCTTCGTGGTCAACCTCGGGGCGCCACAGTCGCCGGTCGCCTACTACCAGCAGGTCGGCCGCGCCGGGCGCGGCACCGACGAGGCCTCGGTGGTCCTGCTGCCGCAGCAGGAGGACCGCGACATCTGGGCGTACTTCGCGTCCCTGGCCTTCCCGCGGGAGGACCAGGTGCGCCACACCCTGCGGGTGCTCGCCGAGGAGGGCACGGCCAGCACCGCCGCGCTCGAGACCTGGGTCGACCTCGGCCGCACGCGGCTCGAGCAGATGCTGAAGGTGCTCGACGTCGACGGCGCCGTACGCCGGGTCCGCGGCGGCTGGGTGGCGACCGGCGAGGAATGGGTCTACGACGCCGAGCGCTACCAGCGGGTCGCCGAGGCCCGGCGCCGCGAGCAGGACGCCATGCTCGCCTACCTCGACACCGACCGGTGTCGCATGTGGTTCCTGCGTGACCAGCTCGACGACCCCGACGTGACCCCCGAGACCCGCTGCGGGCGCTGCTACACCTGCGGCGGCATCAGCCTGACCACGGCCGTGTCCGACTCCTCGGTCGCCGACGCGCGCGAGCGGCTGGCGCGGCCGGGCGTCGTGGTGGAGCCACGGGCGATGTGGCCCACGGCGCTGGCCAACCTCGGGCTCGACCTCAGGGGCCGCATCGGCGAGACCGCGGAGCCTGGGCGCGCCGTCGCCCGGCTCACCGACCTCGGCCACGGGCAGGAGCTGCGGGCCCTGTTCGCCGAGCCGCCCCGAGACGTCACAGTCCCCGACGGGCTCGTGCGGGCCGTGATCGAGGTGCTGGCCGACTGGCGACCCCACGTCGACTCCATCGTGGTGGTCGACTCTGCGCGCCGGCCCACCCTGACCCGCGACCTCGCCGACGGGCTCTCGCGCTACCTCCGGGTCCCGGTCTCCGGCAGGTGGGCGATCGTCGACCCCACCGTCGAGCCGGAGCGCGGTGCGGCCAACTCCGCCCACCGCGTGGCCGCGGTGGCACGGCGCTACCGGTTCGAGGGCGACGCCCCCGAGGGCCGGGTGCTGCTGGTCGACGACCAGGTCGTCACCGGCTGGACCCTCACCCTGGCGGCGCGCGCCCTGCGTGAGGCAGGTGCCACGGCCGTACTACCGCTGACCCTCGCCGTCCGGAGCTGACCCCGGCCTGCCGGCACCTGACGAGGGCCCGGTCCCCACGTCGTACGACGTGGAGCCGGGCCCTGGTCGGGTCGAGCTCGGCGGACTAAGGCACGACCGGCTGGCCGAGCAGGCGCCGGTAGGTGTAGCCCAGCGCCAGCAGGACGACCGGGATGCCCACGAGCAGCCCGACGCCGCAGATGCAGGCGCTGACCAGCAGGATCAGGCCGGCGAGGATGTAGAACACCAGCGTGCTGCCGAGGTTCTCGGTGACCAGCTTGTAGCTGGCCTTGATCGCGTCCCAGGCCGACAGGTGCTGGTCGACGACGAACATGATCGTGAAGAACGTCAAGAACCCGACGATCAGGCCCGGGATGTAGCACAGCACGGTGCCGATGGCGGTGCCGATCGCGATCAGCAGCGCGGCGATGACGACCTGGGCCTTGTCGTAGCCCTCGAACATGTCGCCGATCTTGAAGTCCTGACCGTCGGCCACCCGGAGCGCACCGCGGTAGAGGCCGGCGGCGAGCACCTGGGCGAAGACGAAGAAGATGCCTTCGGCGAGGCCGGATACCAGCAGGCGGGTGAAGGTGCTCGAGGTGCTGACCGCACCCAGCAGGACGGCGTAGACCAGGATGCCCACCACGATGATGCCCACCCACGCGACCAGGGTCGGGATCAACATGGTGCCGGGGCTCTGGGTGAACTTGCGCCAGCCGTAGCCGATCGCCTCGGTGGCCTGGTAGCCGCCGGGCTGGCCGGGCTGGCCGGGCTGGCCGGGCTGGCCGGCGTAGGGGTTCTCGGGCGGTGGGGCGCCGTAGCCACCACCGTCGGCGGGGGGCGGGGCGCCGTAGCCGCCACCGTCGGGCGGCGGGGCGCCGTAGGGGTTCTCGCCCGCGGGAGGCGGAGGTGTGGAAGGCGGCGGCGGTGGTGGGGGTGCCTCCGAGAAGGGAGGCGGTGGTGCGGGCTCGTCCGCAGGCCCGTCGGGGTGCGGAGGCTCGTTGGTGTCACTCATGCGCGGCAATCTAGGGGTCGCGCAGAGCACGTGTCACCGACCCGCGCGGGCCACCTGACCGGTTTCATCCTGCCCGACGACGCAAGGACCCCGGTCCGCCGAAGCGGGACCGGGGTCCTGCGCAGGTCAGACCTGCGGGGTCCATCAAACGTGCGAGGTCACTCCTCGCCCTTGATGAAGGCCTCGACGCGCGCGCGACCCTCGTCGTCGGGCAGCTGCACGGGCGGGCTCTTCATCAGGTAGGACGAGGCCGAGATGATCGGGCCACCGATCCCGCGGTCCTTGGCGATCTTCGCCGCGCGGAGCGCGTCGATGATGATGCCGGCGGAGTTGGGGGAGTCCCAGACCTCGAGCTTGTACTCCATGTTCAGCGGCACGTCACCGAACGCGCGACCCTCGAGGCGGACGTAGGCCCACTTGCGGTCGTCGAGCCACGCGACGTAGTCGGACGGGCCGATGTGGACGTTGCGGTCGTGGATCTTGCCGGCCAGCGGGCCGGTCAGGTTGGAGGTGACCGACTGGGTCTTGGAGATCTTCTTGGACTCCAGGCGCTCACGCTCGAGCATGTTCTTGAAGTCCATGTTGCCGCCGACGTTGAGCTGGTAGGTGCGGTCGAGCACGATGCCGCGGTCCTCGAACAGCTTGGCGATCACCCGGTGGGTGATGGTGGCGCCGAGCTGGCTCTTGATGTCGTCACCGACGATCGGGACGCCGGCGTCCTCGAACTTCTTGGCCCACACGGGGTCGGAGGCGATGAAGACGGGCAGCGCGTTGACGAAGGCGACCTTGGCGTCGATCGCGCACTGCGCGTAGAACTTGTCGGCCGCCTCGGAGCCCACCGGGAGGTAGGAGACGAGGACGTCGGCCTGGGTGTCCTTGAGGACCTGGACGATGTCGACCGGCTCGGCGTCGGACTCGTCGATGGTCTCGAGGTAGTACTTGCCCAGACCGTCGAGCGTGTGACCCCGCTGCACGATGACGCCGGTCGGCGGCACGTCGCAGATGCGGATCGTGTTGTTCTCCGAGGCCTGCGTGGCCTCGGCCAGGTCGAAACCGACCTTCTTGGCGTCGACGTCGAAGGCGGCGACGAACTCCACGTCCGAGACGTGGTAGTCGCCGAACTTGACGTGCATCAGGCCGGGCACGATGCCCGCCGGGTCGGCGTCCTTGTAGTACTCGACGCCCTGGATCAGGGACGTCGCGCAGTTGCCGACGCCCACGATTGCTACTCGTACCGAACCCATGAGGGTCTGTTCCTTCCTAGCGGGTGTTTCAGGTGGTTGCGTCGGCCACGGGGGCCACGCTGGATGGGTTTTCACTGGTGGTGCTGGTGTCGCTGCTGGTCGCGGGGGCCGGGGGCACCGGCTGGTCGGCCAGGCGCTCGGCGTTGATCAGGTCGCCCAGCCACTTGACCTCGCGCTCCACCGACTCGATCGAGTGGCGGCGGAGCTCGGAGAGGTAGCGGTCGTCGCCACCCCCGGCATGACGGGCGCGGTCGAGCCGCTCCTGGAGCCGGGACCGACGTCCTTCCAGGACCCGCAGGCGCACGTCGGCGTCGGTGCGGGAGAAGAACGCGAACCGGGTGTTGAACGAGTCGTCCTCCCAGGCCGCGGGGCCGTCGTCGGTGATCTCCTCACCGAAGTACTGCCGGCCCGCAGGCGTGATCTGGTAGACGATCCGCTGCCGCCGCGACACCGCGGCCGGTGCGGTCACCTCGGTGATCCACCCGGCGCGGAGCAGTCGCTTCAGTGCGGGGTAGAGCGAGCCGTAGGAGAGCAGCCGGCCCCAGCCGAGCAGCAGGTTGAGCCGCTTGCGGAGCTCGTAGCCGTGCAACGGGGACTCGTGGAGCAGGCCGAGGACGGCCAGCTCGAGCGAGGCCGCCTTGCGCGCCATGAGAGGCTCCCGTCCGATCTGACGCCGCGATGTGTCACGACGTTCTATCGGACGAACATATCAACTCGATATATCAACCGCCAACTCCAGGCGGCCTGCGCACGCGTGAGCGTGGTTTCGACCCCTCCTGGCCCGGGCACGTACCCTCGTCCCCGACGGCTCGGGCCGCGACCGCGAGGGGCCGGTGTGGCCGGCCGTCCTCTGTGCATCGAACCTTTCCCCGACGCAACTCTGGAGACACCTGTGAGTGCCAAGCGCAGGGCCCCCGGGCCGGCCGTGAAGCGCAAGCCGACGAAGGCTCGCGGTCAGACGCGCCCCGCCTCGGGCCACCCGCGCCTGCGCAAGGTCGTGAAGTGGACCCTGATCGTCGGGCTGGTCGGCGTCCTGGTGCTGATCGGTGGCTTCGTCTACCTCTACCAGACCACGACGATCCCCGACCCCAACAAGGACTTCCAGACCCAGACGTCCTTCGTCTACTACGCCGACGGCAAGACTCAGGTGGGCACCTACGCCACGCAGAACCGGCAGATCATCCCCTACAGCGAGATGAACGACAACCTGCGCAACGCCGTGGTGGCCGCCGAGGACCGGACCTTCTGGACCAACCACGGCATCGACCCCAAGGGCATCATCCGGGCGGCGTTCAACGACGCGCGGGGTGGCGCCACGCAAGGCGCCTCGACGATCACCCAGCAGTACGTCAAGATCCTCTACCTGACCCAGGAACGGTCGATCAACCGCAAGATCCACGAGGCGATCTTGTCGCTGAAGCTGCAGAAGCAGCTGAGCAAGCAGGAGATCCTGCAGGGCTACCTCAACACCATCTACTTCGGCCGCGGCGCCTACGGCGTGCAGGCGGCTGCCCAGGCCTACTTCGGTGTCAACGCCCAGGACCTCACCCTGCGTCAGGCCACCGTCATCGCCTCCGTGCTCAACAACCCCTCCGCCTTCGACCCCGCCAACGGCAAGGCGGCGAAGGAGGCGCTGCTGGCGCGCTACCGCTACGTGCTGGCCGGCATGGCCTCGATGGGGAGCATCACCGACGCGCAGGCGGCGGCGGCCGCGAAGCGCTTGCCGGCGTTCCCGCTCTTCAAGCAGTCCCAGGCCTACGGCGGGCAAAAGGGCCACATGCTGGCGCTGGTGCGCCAGGAGCTGCACAAGCTCGGCTTCACCGACGACCA
>JAHEXO010000423.1 GCA_023252065.1 Nocardioides sp.
TGCGCCGCCCGGTCGAAGCGCAGGTTGACGAAGGCGGTGGCCTCGCGGTCGGCGGCGGCCAGCACCGCGCCGTACCTCTCCTGCTGGATCAGGGCGTCCGCTCGGTCGTGGCGCGTGCGGAGGACGAGGGCCCCTCCGACGAGAGCGACGACGAGCAGCACTGCGACGAGGGCGGTGGCCCAGCGGACGCCGACGGTCACGGCGAGACCTCCACGATTCCTCCCCGCCTCGACCGACCGACCCTCGCATCGTATGCCGACCCGCGGCCACCCGGCACCTGCGGCCCGGGCGTTCCCTACGATGCCCCGATGGCTCCCACTCCCTCGTCGGCCGACGCCGGCCGGCGCCTTGCGGTCGCCGTCGAGGCCGTACGCCGAGGGGACGGGGTCGTCTCGGTGGTCGCTCGGGTGCAGGGGGAGGCGAAGGCCCGGGTGTCGGTCGAGCCCGACGCCCAGCACTACTCCGCCAGTGTCATGAAGCTGCCGATCCTGGTCGCCGCCCACCGGCTGGCCGAGCGCGGGCTGCTCGACCTGAGCCGGCCGGTCCTGGTGCACGACGACTTCGCGTCCCGCAAACCGGGCCAGCGGTTCGTGATGGACCAGGGCGAGGACTCCGACCCCGACACCTGGGCAGCGAGAGGCGCCGAGGTCGCACTCGAGGTGCTGACCCACCGGATGATCACGGTGTCGGGGAACCTGGCCACCAACCTCGTGCTCGACGAGGTCGGCACCGACGAGGTCGCCGCGGTCCTGGCCGCGGCCGGGTGCTCCCCCCGGACCACCATCGTGCGCGGCATCGAGGACTACGGCCGGGCTGCCCGCCGGTCTCGTCGTCGGCAACAAGACCGGCTGGGTGGACGGGGTGAACCACGACGTGGCGCTGGTCCGGGCACCCGGGCTGCCGGCGGTCGGGCTCGCCGTACTGGTGAGTGCGCCCGGAACGCCTGAGGAGCGGGAGGCCGGCATCGCCCGGATCGCCGCCGCCGCATGGGACGTGGTGCTCTCAGCCGGCTCGCCCGGCTCGGGCGACGACCCTACGATGACGATGTGACGTCGGGGGACAACGGGAGCGTCTGGCGCCGGTTCGAGCACGACCCGCGCGACCCGGCGTACTCCGGCATGCGCGCCTCCGACCGCGACCGCGCCGTCGTGCACGACGTCCTCTCCGAGGCCTACGCCGAGGGCCGCCTCGACCGCGACGAGCTCGACGAGCGCGTCGGCACCGTCGATGCCGCCAAGACCTACGCCGACCTGCTGCCGCCGATCCGCGACCTGACCGCCGACGTCGTACCGGTCACGTATGCAGCCGCCGAGCCCGTCCGCCCCGTCGCGCCACCCGACGTACGGCGCGCGGCCGAGCAGTACTACCGCGGCCAGCTCCGCGACTCGTTCTTCGGGCTGCTGATCCCCAACCTGATCTGCTGGTCGATCTGGTTCATGTCAGGAGCCGACGGCTTCATCTGGCCGATCTTCGTCACCATCCCGACCCTGGTCAGCTTCCTCAAGCTCGCCAGCAACAGGGAGCGCATGATCGCGGCCCGCATCGACAAGCTCCAACGCCGCGAGGCCAAGGCGCTCGAGCCGGGCTCGTCATCGACCTCGACCGACGACGACTGAACCAGGTCAGGCGTCCCAACCGTCGGGGCGCAGCTTCTTCGGCAGGCCCTCGACGACGAGCCGGTAGGACTCGTCGACCGCCTCGAGCAGCTCGTCGTCCGGGATCCCGGTGAAGGACAGGTCGTTCCAGCCGGACCTGCCGATGTACGCCATCACCGTCGCGAGACCCGGGTAGCGCTGGAGCCACTCGTCGGCGACCTCACGGCTGCGGGCGGCCTTGACGCCCACGCCGCTGCTGCCGAGGAACGCGAAGATCTTCCCCCGCTCCCCCGGTCCGACCTTGAACACCGGGTGGTCGTGCTCCCACGGGTTGTCCGGCCACGCGCCCGGCTTGCCCGCGCAGTGGGCCAGCATCCGCTCGACGTCCATCCCCCACGTCTACCAGACGCCCGGCCCCCCACACGGCCGCTGGCAAGGGCCGCTGGTTTCGAGACGGTCGTGGAACGACCTCCCTCACCGGCGGCCGGGCCGCTGGCGCGCTTACTTCGGCGTCGGAATCGCCCGAGCTCGTGCCTCGCTCGGAGTGCCTCCTCACTTCGTCGCCGGCGCTCGCTTCGCTCGCGCTGCTCCCGCGTTCGCGCCTAGCGCTCGAGCTCGTTCCTCGCTCGGCGCTGGCGTTCACTTGGTCGCCTCCAGCATCTGGCGGAGCTCCTTCTTGAGCTCGGAGATCTCGTCGCGGAGGCGGGCGGCGAGCTCGAACTGGAGCTCGGCGGCGGCGGCCTTCATCTGGTCGGTGAGCTCCTGGATCAGGGCGGCGAGCTCGGAGCTGGGCAGCCCGGCCAGCTCGGCGGCGTGCTGGCCGGCGTTGAGCTGCCCGAGGGCAGGCACGGGCTGGCGCGCCTTGACGCCGCCGGCTCGACCCTTGGCCTCGGTGCCGGCCCAGGTCGCGAGCAGCTCCTGGGTGTTCTCGTCCTCGCGGGCGAGCATCTCGGTGATGTCGGCGATCTTCTTGCGCAGCGGCTGCGGGTCGACGCCGCGCTCGAGGTTGTAGGCGACCTGCTTGGCACGACGGCGGTTGGTCTCGTCGATCGCGGACTCCATCGACGGCGTGATCTTGTCAGCGTACATGTGCACCTGACCCGACACGTTGCGGGCGGCCCGGCCGATGGTCTGGATCAGCGACTTGTCGGAGCGCAGGAAGCCCTCCTTGTCGGCGTCGAGGATCGAGACCAGCGAAACCTCGGGTAGGTCGAGGCCCTCACGCAGGAGGTTGATCCCGACCAGCACGTCGTAGTCACCGAGGCGCAGGTCACGCAGCAGCTCGATCCGCTTGAGGGTGTCGACCTCGGAGTGGAGGTAGCGGGTGCGGACCCCGGCGTCGAGGAGGTAGTCGGTGAGGTCCTCCGACATCTTCTTGGTCAAGGTGGTGACCAGGACCCGCTCGTTCTTCTCGGTGCGGACGCGGATCTCGTGGATCAGGTCGTCGATCTGGCCCTTGGTCGGCTTCACCACGACCTCGGGGTCGACCAGGCCGGTCGGGCGGATGATCTGCTCGACGACGTCGCCCTCCACCTTGTCGAGCTCGTAGTTGCCGGGGGTGGCCGACAGGTAGACCGTCTGGCCGATCCGCTCGAGGAACTCCTCCCACCGCAGCGGACGGTTGTCCATCGCGCTGGGCAGCCGGAAGCCGTGGTCGACGAGGTTGCGCTTGCGCGACATGTCGCCCTCGTACATCCCGCCGATCTGGGGCACCGCGACGTGGGACTCGTCGACGACGAGCAGGAAGTCCTCCGGGAAGTAGTCGAGCAGGCAGTTCGGAGGCGTGCCGTAGTCGCGG
>JAHEXO010000424.1 GCA_023252065.1 Nocardioides sp.
ACGCGCAGGCCGCCCAGCGACGCCGGTGGCTGTGACCGGAGCCTGTCCATCGCGCGGGATATCTCGGCCAAGTCGGTGACCCGCACCGACAGCTGGTCGGTGGCGTGCAGCCCGTGGGCCACGGCGAGGTCGTCGAGCACGTCGACCAGAGACCGACCATGCGCCTTCTCCTGGGCCGCCAGCTCGCACAGCAGCAGGAGCGCGGAGACGCCGTCCTTGTCCTTGACGTGCTCGGGGTCGACGCAGTAGCCGAGGGCCTCCTCGTAGCCGAACACCAGCCCGGCCACCTTGCTGATCCACTTGAAGCCGGTCAGCGTCTCGGCGAACGGCTGACCGGCGGCGGCCGCCAGCTTCCCGAGCAGGCTCGAGGAGACGATCGAGCAGGCGTAGGTGCCGGTGTGCCCGGTCGTGATCAGGTGGTGGGCGAGCAGCGCACCGACCTCGTCGCCACGGAGCATCCGCCAGCCGTGGGCGTCGGGGACGGCCGCGGCACAGCGGTCGGCGTCCGGGTCGTTGGCCACGACCAGGTCGACCTCGCGCTGGGCGGCGAGCGCCAGGGCGAGGTCCATCGCGCCGGGCTCCTCGGGGTTGGGGAAGCTCACCGTCGGGAACTCCGGGTCGGGCTCCTCCTGCTGGGACACTACGTACGGCGCGTCGAAGCCGGCCGTCTCGAGCACCTGCACGACCGAGGTGCCGCCGACCCCGTGCAGGGGCGTGTAGACCAGCGCGAGGTCGCGCGGCCCGTCGGCGACGAGGCCGGCGACGGTGTCCTGGTAGGCGTCGACGATCTCGTCACCGAGCACGGTCCCCGAGCTGCCGCGGGGCACGTCGGCGAATGCGCCGACGGCGTCGATCCTGCGCGCGATCTCCTCGTCGGCCGGCGGCACGATCTGGCTGCCGTCGCCGAGGTAGACCTTGTAGCCGTTGTCGCGGGGCGGGTTGTGGCTGGCGGTCACCATCACGCCGGCCACGCAGCCCAGCTCGCGGATCGCAAAGGCCAGCAGGGGAGTGGGCAACGGCCGCGGCAGCACGAGCGCGCGCAGCCCCGCTCCGGTCATCACCTCGGCCGTGTCGCGAGCGAAGACGTCGGAGTTGTGTCGGGCGTCGTAGCCGATCACGACGGCGGCGTCGCGGCCGGCGCCCTGGTCGAGCAGGTAGGCCGCGAGCCCGGCCGCCGCGCGGGTGACCACCACGCGGTTCATCCGGTTGGGACCGGCGCCGAGCTCGCCGCGGAGGCCGGCCGTGCCGAACTCGAGCGTCCCGTCGAACCGGTCGGCGAGCTCCTCGCGCTCGCCCTGTGCGACCAGGGCCTCGAGCTCGGCACGCGTGACGGGGTCGGGGTCCTCGGCCGCCCAGGCCCGGGCGCGGGCGGTCAGGTCGGCCAGGTCAGGCAGGTCGCTCACCCGTTGCAGGCTAGTGGTGTCCGAGCCGCCGGGCATGATCAGGGCGTGACCGAACCACCACGCCCCGCCGCAGGCGACCGGCCGATCGCCGAGCGGATCCGCGAGCTCGACTTGGCAGTGGGGCGGACGCGGTTCGTGGAGGTCTGCGTCGACCTGCTCGGCGGGGCGCCCCGCACGGCGTACGTCCCGGAGCTGCGCTACCTGACCGGTCACACCTGGGACCCCGGCGACCCGGTGCTCGACGGCTCGGTCTGGAAGGACTACTGGGTGCGCACCTGGGGAGCCCGTGGCCTCCTGCACTGCTGGGCTGACGCCGCGACGTCCGCCGTCGTCGCGGGGCTCCGCGACGAGCACTACCGTCCGGCCGAGATGTGCCTGAAGGTCTCGGCCCGTCACGACGTGGCCGGCACCGGCCCGGGTGCGGCGGCGCTGACCCACCACGCGCTGCCACGAGTGCGGGCCGCGGCCGTCCGCGCCCTCGCCGTGGTCGGCGACACCGAGCACCTGGTCGCGGTCGAGCGGCTGCTCGACGACCCCGAGGAGTCGGTCCGGGTCGCCGCGGCGCGGGCCCGCACCGCGATGGCCCGGCGGCTGGAGGGCTGACGCCCGGGAGGTTTGGGGCGGCACCAGGGCGGCAAGGGTCCGGGGATGTCGCCGACCCGGAAGCAGCAACGGACCGACCTGATCGTGGCCACGCTCGACGACGCGTTCGCGCCGCTGATGAAGGCCGACCCCCCGGCGTTCCGGGCCAAGTACCGCAAGATGGCCAAGGACCCCCACGCCTTCTTCCGCGGCACGGCCTGTCTCTTCGACGCCGACGTCACCGCGCTGGACGACCCGTTCGTCGACGAGCGGTGTGCGCGGATCTGGATCCACGGCGACCTCCACGTCGAGAACTTCGGCACCTACCTCAGCTCCGACGGCCTCCTGGTCTTCGACGTCAACGACTTCGACGAGGCCTACCTCGGCCACTTCACGTGGGACCTGATGCGCTTCTGCGCCAGCCTGGCGCTGGTGTGCTGGCAGAAGGCGCTTCCCGACGCCGAGATCCGTCGCCTGGTCGCCCGCTACGTGCGTGCTTACCTGCAGCAGGTCAACCACTACCGCGACACCGAGGACGACACCGACTTCGCCCTCGACCTCGGCACCAGCACCGGACCGGTGCTGGACGCGCTGCGCGACGCGCGCCTGATCCGGCGGGCAGACCTGCTCGACGAGCTGACCACCATCGACGACGGCGTCCGCCGCTTCCAGGACGCGCCCCAGGTACGCCGCCTCGGCCGTGCGGAGCAGACCACGGTGCGAGCGGCGTTCCGCGGCTACCTCGACACGATCCCGGAGTCCAAGCGCTTCGACCGCGACCTGTTCTACGAGGTGCGCGACGTCGTCGGGAGGTCCGGGTTCGGGATCGGCAGCGCCGGCCTCCCGGCGTACAACATCCTGGTCGAGGGCTACAGCCAGGCACTCGACAACGACGTGGTGCTCTCGATGAAGCAGGCCAACGTGCCGGCCCTCGGCCGGTTCGCGAGCCCGGAGGAGATGGAGGGGTACTTCGCCCACGAGGGCGAGCGCACGGTCGTCAGCCAGCGGGCGCTGCAGGTCCACACCGACCCCCTGCTCGGGTACACGAGCGTCGACGGCGTGGGCTACGTCGTCTCCGAGCTGTCGCCCTACGAGGTCGACCTCGACTGGGGCGGCATCAACGAGCCGGCCGAGATCGCCGAGGTCGTCGACCAGCTCGGCCGGGCCACCGCGAAGATCCATTGCGCCTCCGACGAGGACAGCGCCCAGGACCTCGTCGACTTCCAGGTCGAGGCGGCCATCGCGTCGTGCCTCGAGGGACGCCGGCGCGCGCTGACCGACCATCTGGTCGAGTTCGCGCTGTCCTACGCCGACCGGGTGCGTGAGGACCACGCGCTCTTCGTCGATGCGTTCCGCGAGGCGCGGATCGGGATCAGCGCGACCTAGAGGCGCGGAACGACCCGT
>JAHEXO010000425.1 GCA_023252065.1 Nocardioides sp.
CCCGCCACCGGGGCGCCGACCACCGTCCGGCACGAGGTCCCCTTACCCTCTACGCATCCCTGGTTGGTCTGCCGGGCCGAAGGTGCTGCCCCGCCAGGCGGGCCCTTACCCTCTGCGCCTATCCCCGGTTGGTCTGCCGGGCCGAAGGTGCTGCCCCGCCAGGCGGGCCCTTACCCTCTACGCATTCCCCGGTTGGTCTGCCGGCAGGGCCCGCCTGACTTTGAATCAGGACTAGCGACGTAGGTTCGACTCCTACCCGGGGAGCGAGGCCGAGCGAGTGCGCCCGGGTCAGACGACGCGAGAGCCCGTCCCCGGTTCCGACGGGGATGGGCTCTCGTCCTGTCCTGGTCACCGGTACTGGTCACGAACTGTGAGCTCGGCGGCCCCTCACATGGCGAACAACCGTCCTGCCGCCTCGGCTGCGGACGCCGCGCCGGCATCGTCGGTCACGAGGTAGAAACGCCGATAGGTCTGCACATCGTGCGCGAGCCACAGTGCCCGGAGCGCTGCGGTCGTGCCCGGATGGCGCCGGTGAGGATCTTCATCTCCCCCATCGGAGGGAGGAAGCGAGCTCCTAGATGGCAGCGCCGGGCAGTCCGGCAGGCGGCCGAGGGAGACGGCACCGTCGCGGATCGTAGGACCGAGTGCTCGTGCGAGCGCGCGGTGGCTGTAGGGCGTTCCTGCTGCTGTACGGCTACGGGGTCGTGGCCTGGTCACGACGCAGCACCATCCAGCGCCGGGTGCGGAGGGCGACCGAGTACCGACGGTCGAGGGTGCGCTGCAGCATCGCTTCCGTTCGCCCCAACCGGGACAGGTCGGGGGGGGCAACGAACCAGCGTGGCGCCGCGGGCGACCGCAGCACCCGTTTCAAGGCGGTCAGGTGGGGGTCCTTGACGTGTGCGGGGAGCGCCCAGAGGTAGGGATACGCCGAGCTGAGCCCGGTGTCCTTGACGATGTCGGCGTGACCGAAGGCGACGACCACAGAGTCACCCGGTCTGGCATGATCCCGGACGTACGAGGCGGCCACCTGGTCGTCGGACGGGCTCCTGGGAGAACCCTGCTCCATCGACCAGGCGACGGCTGCGGCCACGCCGGCGTAGAGCAAGCAGGCGGTCAGCAGGGACAGCCCGACCTTTCCAGGTGCCCTGAGCGCGACCGCGGTGAGGAGGGCGACCCCAGGCACCACGCCGATCAGGTAGTGCGACCAGCCGTCGCCGCCGGCGAACACAGCTGCGAGCTCCCAGCAGGTCAGCGCGACGGCGGCCGTGGCCCAGGGTGGCGAGGTTGGTGCGAGTGCACGCACGCGTCGCCGTGAACTGAAGCAGACGACACCAGAGACAACTGTGACGGCGAGCGCCCCTGTCATGACGTAGCGGCGGACGAGCCCGAGCTCCCGAGGTCCGACGAAGGCGAGCCGTCCGGCGGCTGCTTGGCGGAAAGTGACGACGGCTCCCCACAACCCTGTCAGGGAGGTGCCGCGATCTGCCGCGAGGGCGATGGCCGCGCTCGCGGCGACACCGGCTCCGGCCACGACGGGCAGCAGATCGAGAGCGGCCGGCCGGAGACCGCGTCGCCACAGCGTGTGGACACCGAGCACGCCCGCCACCACGAAGACGTCGAGCATGTTCTGCTTGACCAGGAAGGCGCTGGCGCCCAGGGCACCGGCGAGTCCGCTCAGTGCAAGGGTGCGCGTCCTGGTAGTCGCCTGGCGAGAGGCAAGCAGAGCCGCGAGCCCGCCTAGGATGAGAGGTGAGGCCAGCAGCTCCCCGTTGACGCTCCCGGGCGCTCCGAAGAGTGGCGTCGCCAGGAGTGCCGCGACCACCCAGGCCGCTGCGACGGCGCCCGCCGTACGGCGCAGGGAGGCGTACCACCCGACCGCGGCGGCTGCACAGATGGCCAGGACGACGGCCGCGACGCCGATCCACCGCGCAGCGACGGGACCGCCCAGGTGGTCGGCCACGGCGAACACCGCGATCAGCAGCGGCGGACGGGCGACCCAGTAGTTGCCGTACAGCGACGTGCCGGGACTCCAATGGGCGCCGATGATCAGGTAGCCAGCCTCGTCAGAACTGAGCGGTGCCCTCAGGAAGGGCAGCCTCGACCCACCGACGACCAGGCAGAGCGCGGCAGTCGTGGCCACGGTGACCCACCCGCGTCGCCTCAGACCGGTGGCAGTACCGCGACCGGTCCCCGGGGGTCGGAGGGTCTCGGTCACGGTGTCCGGTGTCCGGTGTCATCACACGTCACTGTGACCCCCATTCTCTGCCGAGAACTTGAGTCCCGCGGCTCGTTCACTCCTCAGCAGCCGCGGCGCCGAGGCCCGCAAGGAACCCATGGGACCGTTCATGCAGAGCGTGCATCTCGCTGGCTGGCCATCCGCTCGTCGGCGGATGCAACCACTGACCCCGACTGCCGCTTGGCGGGCACGTCATGTTCACGTGAGGTGACAGCGTACCCGACCAGGTCGGACAGATCGGCCAACCGCTGGTGACTTCGAACCAGGACCAGCGACGTAGGTTCGACTCCTACCCTGGGAGCTCGTCGAGCGGCGCGGGTTAGGGTCGCGAGCATGGACCTGCCCGTGATGCCGCCGGTGCGGCCGATGCTGGCCAAGAGCGTCAAAGGGATCCCCGACCCGGCGAAGTACGCCGTCGACGGGGTCGAGGGGTTGAGCTTCGAGCCGAAGTGGGACGGGTTCCGCTGCCTGGTCTTCAAGGACGGCGACGAGGTCGAGCTCGCGAGCCGCAACACCAAGCCGCTCACCCGCTACTTCCCGGAGGTGGTGGAGGCGATGCGGCGGCAGCTGCCGGAGCGCTGCGTCCTCGACGGCGAGATCTTCGTGGCGCTGCGGGGTGACGACGGGGTCGACCGGCTGGAGTTCGAGGTGCTGCAGGAGCGCATCCACCCGGCCAAGAGCCGCATCGACATGCTCGCGGAGAAGACCCCGGCCGGGTTCGTCGCCTTCGACCTGCTCGCGCTCGGCGACACGTCGTACGTCGAGCGGCCGTTCGCGGAGCGCCGCGCCGCGTTGGAGCAGGCACTGACGGATGCCGTCGGCCCGTGCTTCCTGACCCGGACCACCACCGACCGAGTGATGGCCGAGGAGTGGTTCCACCAGTTCGAGGGCGCCGGGCTGGACGGCGTCGTCGCCAAGCCCCTGGGCGCGCCGTACGCCGAGAACGCCCGCACCATGCTCAAGATCAAGCACGAGCGCACCGCCGACGTCGTCGTCGCCGGCTACCGCGAGCACAAGACGAGCACGCCCGAGACCCCTGCTCGGCAGCCTCCTGCTCGGCCTCTACCAGGACGGGGAGCTCCAGCACATCGGTGTGAGCGCCAGCTTCACCGAGGCCCGGCGCGCCGAGCTGATCGAGCAGCTCCAGCCCC
>JAHEXO010000426.1 GCA_023252065.1 Nocardioides sp.
ACAGCTTCTGCGTGTCAGCTGTCGAGAGGTAGCTTCCGAGCGCGGCGACGAGCCGAGCCTTGGCGGCATCGGTCGTGACTCGTAACAGGGAGTACTCCAGTGGCGGGGCTCCCTCCGCCGGAGCAACTGCTGCGAGCTGCTCCTCGGGATGCGCGGCCTTCCAGCCCACGAGCTGGGCCTGCGACACCACGGCGGCCCCGCCTCGGGCCCGGGCGAGCCCGTCCAGGCTCACGCTGCCGCCGGCCGTGGCCGCCGAGGTCGTCACGAGCACCCGCAACCGGGCCGCGGGCAGCGACGACGCGGCCACCCCGAGGACGGTGCGGGCGATGGCGGAGCGGTTGGGGTCCGGGAGCCGCAGGGCGACGGAGCCCCCGAGCAGGTCGGCCCAGCCCAGTCGTGAGCCCAGGGCCGATGCCGCGTCGTCGTTCATCGCGACGAGCACGGGACTGGAGGCGAAGGGCGCCGCCGGGACGAGGTTGGAGCGCGAGACGGCGTTGGCGCGCTCGACCCACAGTGCGGAGTCGGTGATCCACGCGTCCGGGCGTCCTGCACCGGTCAGTGAGCCCGCGACGGCGAAGGGCTCCTCCGACTCGATGGTGTAGGCCGCGCAGGGCGCGTCGGGACGCTGCGCGAGAGACGTCGCGGCAGCGGCGACGACCGGCGCGATGGCGGGCGCGACGGCGACGCGCACCGTGACCGGGTGCGCGCAGGAGGTGTGCTGCGCCGCGACCGTGGGCACCGTGGTCGGGAGCCCGCGCACGCCGACGTAACGATAGGCGCCGTAGCCGAGGCCCCCTACGAGCACGAGCGCCACCGCGGCGGCGACGACCCGGGTGCGGCGGCGACGACGGGCATGCTCCCGCTCGGACGCGACGGCACGCTCGCGCGACTCGCGCAGGCTCTGCTCGTACGGTCCGATGCGGCGCCTCTGCGCGCCGGAATCCTCCGGATCCGAGCCCCCCGACTCGGTCACGATCTGTCCGATCCCACGCGCGTATTGTGCGTGGCGACCTCTCAGGTGTCCACTATCGGCACAAATCGGACACCGGCCGAGCTCTCGGATGTGCCTGCGGCGCAGGGCTGCCCACTGAGATGGGCAGCGCGACGACCGCGGTCGAGCAGCGGCGCTCAGGCGGACTGCTCCCGAGAGTCCCGCGCATCGGCCGCGCCGCGCTCGGTGCCCGCGACGTGCTCGAGGAAGGCGTCGTCGCGGGCCGTGCGACCGAGGTCGTCGGTCAGCTCGGCCGCACTCAGTGATCGCGGTGCGACCTCGATGGGTGTCACCGCCGGCGGGACGTCGCTCGCCAGGTGCAGCTCGTGCACGCGGCGCGCCGTGACGAGCACGCGTGACTCCAACGTGCCGACGAACTTGTTGTACTGCTCGACCGACCGCGAGAGCGACTGGCCCATCGTGGTGACGTGGCCGCCCAGGGTGGTGAGGCGGGAGTAGAGGTCCTGCCCGATGGCGAGCAGCTCGCGGGCGTTCTGCTCGAGCGCGTCCTGCTGCCAGATGGCCCCGATGGTGCGCAGGACCGCGAAGAGGGTGCCCGGCGAGGCCAGCACGACCTTGCGTGAGAGGGCGTGCTCGTAGAGGCCGGGGTCGTCGGCCAGTGCCGTGGCGAGGATGGCCTCGCCGGGGACGAAGCAGATGACGACCTCGGGGGAGCGGGTGAAGGCGGTCCAGTACGCCTTGGCCGCCAGGCCCTCGACGTGGCGCCGCAGCGCTGTGGCGTGGGCGGCGAGCAGCTCGGCGCGCTCGACCTCGTCCACCGTCTCACCGTGCGCCTGGAGGAAGTGCGCCATCGGCGCCTTGGAGTCGACGACGACATGGCGCGAGCCCGGCAGGTTGACGACGGCGTCGGGCCGCACGGTCGCCCCGTGCCGGCTCACGCTCGTGACCTGCTCGTCGAAGTCGCAGCGCGCCAGCAGCCCGGAGAGCTCGAGCACGCGACGCAGCTGCACCTCGCCCCACGCACCGCGGACCGTCGAGGCGTTGAGGGCGGTCGCCAGGGTCGCGGTCTCGGAGCGCAGCGACTCGGTGGACCGGCTCACCTCGGTGAGGCGCTCGCCCAGCTGTCCGAACTGGAGCGACCGGTCGCGCTCGAGCGCCCCGACCTGCCGCTCCACCCGGCCGATGGTGTCCCGCAGGGGGACCAGCAGGGCGGCAGTCGCGTCGTCCGAGCGGGCGAGCAGCGTGGAGCGGGCCGACAGCCACGCGAGCAGGCCCCCGAGTAGTGCACCGATGACGAGCCCGACGAGCAGAGCGGTGAGGTCCATGCGAGCACCGTCCCAGACGCTGCCGACACCCGGCGTTCGCGACACCCGGCGCGACGGCACTCCGCCTGTCCCCCGCACCGCGGCAGACGGCATACGCCCGTCGTGCGTCGGTCGCCGGGCCGTCTGTTACACCTGTCCCGTGAGCGAGTACGACGACGCGACCCGGCTCGAGCCCTGTGACGACCCCACCCGACGGCACGGCACCTTCCACGAGGAGTGGATGATCGGCAACGCCGTCAACGGCGGCCTCGTCATGGCGACCGCGTTGCGGGCGCTCGGTGAGCACCTCGCTGACGACCCCACCGAGACCACCGAGCACGTCGACCCCGTCGTGCTGTCCGCCTACTTCATGACCGCGTCGCGACCGGGCCCGTTCACGGTGACGACCGAGGTCATGCGCTGCGGCCGCACCCTGTCGACGGGTCAGATGACGATCCACCAGAGGGGCGACGACGGGCGGTCCGTCGAACGCATGCGCGCCATCGGCTCCTTCGGCAACCTCACCGACCTCGAGGTGCAGCGCCAGGCCTCGCCTCCCGAGATGCCGCCGCCCGACCAGTGCGTCTCGGCCGAACAGGCGCCACCGGACTTCCTCGCCAACGCGAAGTTCCTCGAGCGGCTCGACCTCCGCCTCGACCCGAGCACGGCCGGCTGGGCCATGGGCAAGCCGTCCATGCGCGGGGTCATGCGCGGCTGGCTTCGGCTGCGCGACGGGCGCGAGCCCGACACGACGATGCTGATGATGGCGCTCGACGCGCTGCCGCCGGTCGCCTTCGACCTGGGCCTCCTCGGCTGGACGCCGACGCTCGAGTTCACCGGGCACGTGCGCCGTCGCCCCGAGCCGGGGTGGCTGCAGGTGACGCTCGGCAGCGACACCCTCGGCGGCGGCAAGATGGAGGAGGACGCCATGATCTGGGACTCCGCCGGCAACCTCGTGGCCCAGTCGCGCCAGCTCTGCGGCGTGCGGATGCTCCGCTGACCGGAGGCTCCGTGACCGTCCACCTCGTCTACGAGACCCACTCCGTCACCGAGGACAACGAGGCCGGCGTCGCGACCGGGTGGCTTCCCGGGCGCCTGTCCGAGCAGGGACGCCGGCTCGCCGTCGAGCTC
>JAHEXO010000427.1 GCA_023252065.1 Nocardioides sp.
CGTCGCCCTGCGGGGGCGGGCTGGCGCGGTTGACGACCAGTCCCGCAAGCGGCATGTCGTCCTCGCTGAGGCGCTCGACGAAGTACGCCGCCTCGCGCAGCGCGTCGGGCTCCGGCGCCGCCACGACGAGGAACGCCGTCCCGTCGGCCTGGAGCAGCTCGAAGGTCTTCTGGGCGCGCGCCCGGAAACCCCCGAACAAGGTGTCGAACGCCGACACGAAGGTCTGCATGTCGCGCAGGACCTGAGCACCCAGGATCTTGGTCAGGGCATTGGTCACCACCGAGAATCCGGCCGTCATGAGCCGCGCCGGCCCACGAGCAGGTGCCAGCAGCAGCTTGATGAACCGCCCGTCGAGGAAGCTCGACAGCCGCTCGGGTGCGTCGAGGAAGTCGAGGGCCGATCGCGAGGGCGGCGTGTCGACGACGATCAGGTCGTAGGTGCCGTCGCGTCGTGCGTGGGCGTGGATCTGCCCGAGCTTCTCCATCGCCATGTACTCCTGCGTGCCGGCGAACGAGCTGGACAACGCGATGTAGAAGGGGTTCTCCAGGATCTGCCGCGCCTTCTCGGGGCTGGCCTGGCCCTCGACGACCTCGTCGAAGGTCCGCTTCATGTCGAGCATCATCGCGTCGAGGCTGCCGCCCGAGCCGAGCTCGAGGCCGGCCACGGGACGCGGGGTGTTGTCGAGCTCCTCGATCCCCATCGACTGGGCGAGCCGGCGGGCGGGGTCGATGGTGAGCACCACCACCTGACGCCCACGCTCGGCCGCCCTCAGGGCCAGGGCGGCGGACGTCGTGGTCTTGCCGACGCCGCCCGACCCGCAGCACACGATGATCCCGGTGTGGGGGTCGTCGAGCAGGGCGTCGACGTCCAGGGTGTCGCGCCCGGTGAGCCTCTGCGGGCCCATCCGGCTCCGGCTCCGGCTCGGCTGCCGCTGCGAGGAAGGCCGGGGGGTGCTCGTCATGCCAGCCCCTGCTCGCGCAGCATCTCGGCGAGCTCGTAGAGCCCGCCCAGGTCGACGCCGCCCACCAGCAGCGGGAGCTCGTACGTCGGGGTGTCGAGCGCCAGCACGACCTCGCGCTGCGCGTCCTCGAGCGCGCGCCGTTCGGCGTGGTCCTCCGCCTCCGACAGCAGGCCCAGCACCAGCTGGGCCGACCCGGGGAGCCCGGCCCTGACCAGGTCGGCCGACACCTTCTTCCGCGGCACCTTGTTCGCGCGGATGGCGCTGAGGTCGGGGGGGCCCAGGTCGCGCGGGCGCACCTGGTTGACCACGACCCCGCCGACCGGGAGGCGGTGCTTGCGCAGCTCACCGATGCCGTCGGCGGTCTCCTGCACGGGCATCTCCTCCAGCACCGTCACCAGGTGCACGGCGGTGCGCGAGGAGCGGAAGAGCGTGGTGACGGAGTCGGCCTGGCTCTTGATCGGTCCCATCCGGGCCAGGCCGGCCAGCTCGTTGTTGACGCCGAGGAACTGGGCGATCCGCCCGGTCGGAGGAGCGTCGAGCACGACCGCGTCGTAGGTGATCGCGCCCTTGTTGCGGGCGTTGCGCCGGGTCGCCTCGTAGACCTTGCCGGTGAGGAGGACGTCGCGGACCCCCGGCGCGATCGTGGTCGCGAACTCGACGACGCCGAAGCGGTCGAGGGCCTTCCCGGCCCGGCCCAGCTTGTAGTACATCGAGAGGTACTCCAGGAGCGCGGACTCCGGGTCGATGTGCAGGGCGTGCACGAGCCCGCCGCGCGCGCCGTCCTCGCTCGGCAGACCGGTGGCGATCCGGCGCTCGGCGTAGGGAAGGGGCTCGACGTCGAACATCCGGGCGATGCCCTGCCGGCCCTCGACCTCGCACAGCAGCACGTTCTGTCCGGCGCCGGCCAGGGCCAGCGCCAGCGCCGCAGCGACGGTGGACTTCCCGGTGCCGCCCTTGCCGGTGACGATGTGCAGGCGCACGTCGGGGAAGTCACGGCTGGGCACCACCGAAGCCTAGTCAGACGCGTTGGGTGAAGCCTTCGTGGACTCCCGGCGCGAAGGGCCTCCGCTCGGCTACCGTCGTCCGCGGGGGAGTACATGGACTGGACCACACTCCAGGTCGACGGTCGCGTCACCGCGATGCGTCACGGCCTGGCCGCAGGCGTCGGCGACGACGGAAATGCGTTCGTCGTGCCGTTGCGCCTGCCCCATCCCGAGCCGATGCACTACGACGGCCTCGTCCTCGACTCCTTCGGGGTGCTCGGTGTCGCGCCGGGGGAGCAGACCTGGCTCACCGGCCGCGGCGCGGACGGCCGCTTGCATCTCTGGTCGGCGTACGTCGACGGGTCGATGTTCGTGCCGCACTCCCTGGACTCCGTCGAGGCGATGTGGGCGGCCCCGGTCGTCGACGGTGCCGGTGGGCGGGTGCTCGCCTCGCGGCTGGAGGCCGGGACCTGGCGGCTGCGGGTGTTCGACCGCGAGTCGGCGGTCCTCGGCGGACGGTCGCTGGGTGAGGACCTCGTGCTCGGCGGGTCACCCGACGCGGCCCTGGCCTACGGTCCGGCCGACCACGGCCCGCTCGTGGTGGCCGGCGCCCTCGGCGAGGCCGGCACGGTCTCGGCCTGGGCGCTCGCGTCCGTCGACACCGGCCCTGGGCGTGAGCCGGGCACCGAGTGGCGCCGGGTCCACCTGATGCCGGCTCCGACCGACCTGTGCTCCGTCGCCGCCGCCGCCGACGGACGCCATACCTGGGTCGCGGGTCACGTCGACGGACGGCTCTCGGTGCACGCCGTGCTGCCGCTGCCCTTCCGCGGGCCGGTGCGCTCGGCTGTCGTCTCGCTGCCACCGGTGGACCTCGTCACCGACGGGCCTGGCGGCCTCCCCGTCGTGCTCGTCGACGACGTCCCCGGGCCCTTGCCGTGGTTCGTGGCGGCGACGGCGCGCGGGCTGCGGCTGTGCTGGCACGACGGCAGCGAGTGGAAGGCGCACCCGGTGCCCGACGGTCGCCTGCGCGGAGCGACGTTCCACGACGGCGCGGTCCACGTCTGGCTCGACGGCACCGTCTGGTCGCTGCCCGCCCCTTCCTGACGCGGGTGTGGTCGCGTGGCCGCCGCGACCCCGGCGGCGTAGACCCGGGGCGCGTGGCAGGATCAGCCACCAGGAGGTGCGTGGATGGACAAGGTCGTGGCGAGTGCTGCCGACGCGGTCGCGGACATCCCGGACGGCGCGACCCTGGCGGTCGGCGGGTTCGGGCTGTGCGGGGTGCCGTCGGTGCTGATCGATGCGGTGCTCGAGGCAGGGGTGCAGGACCTCGAGGCGGTGTCGAACAACTGTGGTGTCGACGAGTGGGGGCTGGGCCGGCTCCTGATGGAGAAGCGGCTGCGCCGGATGATCTCCTCCTACGTCGGGGAGAACAAGGAGTTCG
>JAHEXO010000428.1 GCA_023252065.1 Nocardioides sp.
TACGGCGACTCGCCCGCGCCGCTCTCGCCCCGCCCTCGGCGGTCGTAGGCGAGGACGGTGAACTGCGTGGCGAGCTGCTCGGCGAGCGGACGGGCCGGTCCCATCGCGCGCCGGCGCAACGCGCCGTCGACGAGCGCGAGCGCCGGGCCGGAGCCCGACACCTCGTAGGCGATGCGGGTGCCGTCGGCGGAGCCGGCGAAGCGGGTCTCTGACCGGGTCATGAGGTCCTCGCGGTGGGTGTCGGTGGTCATGGTGCCTCCTCGGTGCGCTGCGGGTCACCCGTGCGTCGGATGAGCGTGCCCGATTTCGACACGCGGGCCCAGATCTTCGGTGCTGCCCTCGACCGTGGTGGTCAGCGGCGCCGCTCGGCGCTCGCAGCCCGATCGAGGAGCAACGCCTGCTCGACGGCGTTGTCGGTCAGCCCGGCCGCCTCGCGGAAGGATGCGGCCGCCTCGTGGGCCCGCCCTGCCCGCTCGAGGAGGTCGCCGCGCACGCTCGGGACCAGGTGGGAGCCGGCCAGCGACCGGTGCTCGGCCACGTCGTCGAGCACGGCCAGGCCCTCCTCGGGCCCGTAGGCCCGGCCGTGGGCGACGGCGCGGTTGACCTCGACCACCGGGTTGTCGCCGAGCTGCGCCAGCACGTCGTACCACGAGGCGATGGCCGACCAGTCCGTGTCGTCGGGCTGCTCCGCACGGGCGTGGCAGGCGGCGATCTGGGCCTGGACGACGTAGGGGCCGATCGCCCGGCCGCCCGCCGCCACGGTCATCGCGAGGTCGAGGCTGGCGAGCCCGCGTCGGATCATCAACCGGTCCCAGAGCCGGCGGTCCTGGTCGTCGAGCAGCACGGCAGAGCCGTCGGGTGCGATCCGGGCGTGGAGGCGCGAGGCCTGGAGCGACATCAGGGCCAGCAGCCCGTGCACCTCGGGCTCCTCCGGCGCGAGGCCCACCAGCATCCGGGTCAGCCGGATGCCCTCCTGGCAGAGGTCGGCACGCATCCAGTCGTCGCCCGCGGTCGCGGTGTAGCCCTCGTTGAAGATCAGGTAGAGCACGCCCATCACGTCATCGAGGCGTCCCTCGCGCTCCTGGCCCACCGGCAGGTCGAACGACTCGCCCGCCAGGGTCTTCTTGGCCCGCGAGATGCGCTGGCCGACGGTGGCCTCCTTGGTCAGGAAGGCGCGCGCGATCTCCGGCACCGTGAGCCCGCCGACGAGCCGGAGGGTGAGCGCGGCGCGGCTCTCGGGGGAGAGCGCCGGGTGGCAGGTGAGGAAGATCAGCCGGAGCACGTCGTCGTCGATGTGGTCGACGAAGGAGTCGAGGTCGGGCATGTCCGCCTCCTCCCGCTGCCGGTCCTGTTCCAGGGCATGGCCGAGCTCCGTCGTACGACGGCGCAAGGTGTCGGCGCGCCGGAAGTGGTCGACGGCGCGTCGCTTGGCGGTCTGCATGAGCCAGGCCGCCGGGTTGTCGGGGACGCCCTCGGCAGGCCACTGCTGGAGCGCGGCGACCAGAGCGTCCTGGGCGAGGTCCTCGGCCAGGACGAGGTCGCGCGTCATCCGGGTGAGCGCACCGACGAGGCGGGCCGACTCCTCACGCCATACCTGCTGGACGACGTCCTGGGCGGTCCCGGTCTCGCTCACACGGCGAGACTAGGACCACCCGGCGAACCAACCGTGGTTCAGGCGCCGGTCGGCGCTTCGTCGGGCTCGGCGATCCGGCGGATCTCGATCGCGCCCTCCCAGCCCGGCCAGTGCTGGAGGTGCAGGTCGGCCATCTTCTGGCCCTCCTCGCGCGCCTCCTCCTCGCTGTCGAACTTCACGATCGCCCAGCCGCCGATGACCTCCTTGGCCTCGGCGTAGGGGCCGTCGGTGACGGTGACGTTGCCGGCCCGGACGCGGAACTCGACCGCGTCCTTGGCGCCGTAGAGGCCGCCGCCGTCCAGGAACGAGCCGTTGGCGATCGACTCGCCCACGTGCTTGTCCATCGCCTCCATGATCGACTGGGGCGGGTGGGCCAGGTTCTCGTCCATCTTCACGAAGCACAGGTAACGCATCGGATTCTCCTCCGGTTCGGGTGGGTGGTCGCCCCTACGTCGTACGGCCTGGTGCGTTTTCGACACCGGCCCCCCTCTTTTCTTTCACGACTGCTCTCCGAGTGCCAGCAGCAGGGCGGCGTACGTCGCCTCGAGGTCGGTGCTGGGGAGCCGGAGCAGGTCCTCCCGGGCGGCCAGCGCCTCGAGGTCCAGCGAGGATCGGCGGAGGGCTTCGTCGCCGCCGAGGTCCGCGACGACCGTCGTGACCGCGCGGACCCAAGGGTCGTCGCCCTCGGTCGCCGCCCGCCCTCGGAACCGGGCGATCACCTCGTCGGACTCGGCCACGAGCACCACCCCGACGTACTGCCCACCGCCCTGCGTCCCGGCGGCGCGAAACCGCGCCAGCTCGTCGGAACGGCCGATGAGCTGGGGGAGGACCACGTCGTGTCCCGACGCGAGGTAGGCCTGGATCGCCGCCAGGGCGGCCGTTCGGATCCTGGCCCCTGCTTCGTAGAAGTCCTCCTGCCAGCCCGCGACCATCGTGCGCAGTGTGTCGATCTCGAGGAGGAGGACTCCGGGGTGCTGGGCGGCGTACCGCCGGGCGAGCGTCGACTTGCCCACCCCCGGAGGGCCGTTGAGGTGGATCAGCCGAGACACCGGGCCAACCTAGCCACGCGGTCCGAAGAGGGGGCTGGGCACGGACGCGGTCCGGGGCTAGTTTGTGCCGCGTGGGGGAGCGACCCGCATTGTTTCTCGGGCTGCTTGCGGACCAACCGGAACTGGTCGCCGAGGTCGGCGTCCTCCGCTGGCGCGCCTCCGGAGGCTCCGGGACTCCCGGACCTTGGATCGAGGCGACGGCCCGTGACGCGGGGCGCGACGGGCTCCCGCTGACGCTGGTCGCGATGGACCTCGACGGCCAGGCGATCGGAGCCGTGACCCTCGGCCCCACCGACGACTCGGTGGCGGACGCCTGCCCCGGGCTCGAACCCTGGGTGGTGCGGATGGTGGTCCGGCCGGGGGAGCGGCGCTGTGGCGTCGGGCGCCTGATGGTGCTGGCGCTGGAGGACCTGGCCCGCGAGTACGGCCATGACCGGATGTGGGTCGCCGTCGAGGGTGACGACGCGGCCTTCTACCGCGAGTGCGGCTGGCTGGAGGACCCGTCGTACGACGGACCGGTGACGGTGCTCGCGAAACCGGTCCCACACGTGAGCTGAGCCGTCGGTGCTCGCGGGGGGCACCTCCGGTGGTCGAGGAGGTGCGCGGGTAGACCTCCGCTGGTTGAGGAGGCGGCGCGCGGGGAGACCCGGCGACCGCAGCCGGAGGCAACACTCGGGGCTGAGCCCGCTGCCTGAG
>JAHEXO010000429.1 GCA_023252065.1 Nocardioides sp.
CGCCCGAGTCCGCCGGCTGGGCCTACAGCGGGCTGGCGGTCGTGGAGCTCGAGCCGGGTGGCTCGATGACGTGGAACACGGGCTTCGCGGAGACCCTGGTGCTGTCACTGTCCGGCTCGTGTGTGGTGACCTGCGAGGGCGAGACCCTCACCGTGCAGGGCCGGTCGGATGTGTTCAGCGGACCCAGTGACTTCGTCTACGCCCCACGCGATGTCCAGGTGGAGATCACGAGTCCCGGTGGTGGACGGTTCGCCCTGCCGTCGGCGGTGTGCGAGCGCAGGCTGCCGTTCCGGCGTCAGAGCGCAGACCGGGTCCCGGTGGAGCTGCGCGGTGCCGGCGCCGCGAGCCGTCAGGTCAACAACTTCTGCACCCCTGACGCTTTCGACGCAGAGGTGCTGATCGCCTGCGAGGTACTGACGCCGGGCGGCAACTGGTCGTCGTACCCCCCTCACAAGCACGACGAGGCGACCGCGGTCGAGAGCGAGCTCGAGGAGATCTACTACTTCGAGGTGGCCGAAGGGCCGGCCGGGCCCGGGATCGGCTACCAGCGCGTCTACGGCCACCCCGGCAAGGAGATCGACGTGCTGGCCGAGGTGCGCAGCGGCGACGTCGTCCTGATCCCGTTCGGGTGGCACGGCCCGTCCATGGCGGTGCCCGGCTACGACCTCTACTACCTCAACGTGATGGCCGGCCCGGGCGACGAACGGGCCTGGCGGATCTGTGACGACCCGGCGCACGCATGGGTGCGCGACACCTGGGCCGACCAGCAGGTCGACCCGCGGCTGCCGTTCCGCGACGGCGATCCCGGGGAGGTCCGATGAGCGTCCGGCTGACAGTGGCGCAGGCGATCGTCGGTTTCCTGGAGGCGCAGTACGTCGAGCGCGACGGCGTCGAGACGCCGTTCTTCGCAGGCTGCTGGGGGATCTTCGGCCACGGCAACGTCGCCGGCATCGGCCAGGCACTGCTCGAGCGCGAGAGCGCGGCCAACGACGACGACTCCGAAGCCCAGGGCCACGTGCTGCGCTACCACCAGGCCCGCAACGAGCAGGCCATGGTGCACGCGGCGGTCGGCTACGCCCGTCACCGCGATCGGCTGGCCGCGTTCGCCTGCACCTCGTCCGTGGGGCCGGGTGCCACCAACATGGTCACCGGCGCCGCCCTGGCCACGATCAACCGGATCCCTGTGCTGCTGCTCCCGGGGGACGTCTTCGCGACCCGGGTGTCCAACCCGGTCCTGCAGGAGCTCGAGGACCCTACGTCCTACGACGTCAGCGTGAACGACGCCTTCAAGCCGGTGTCCCGCTTCTGGGACCGGATCAACCGGCCGGAGCAGCTCCCGCTGTCGTTGCTGGCAGCCATGCGCGTGCTCACGGACCCTGCCGAGACCGGCGCGGTCACGCTGTCGCTTCCTCAAGACGTCCAGGCCGAGGCCTGGGACTGGGACGATGACCTGTTCACACGTCGCGTCTGGCACATGACGCGCCAGACCGTGGCGGCCGATGCGCTCGCTCGTGCTGTTGCCCTGATCTCGAGGGCCGAGCGCCCGCTTCTCCTGGCGGGCGGCGGCGTCACCTACTCCGGCGCCAACGAGGCGCTCGGCGCTTTCGTCGAGGCCACCGGGATACCGGTCGGGGAGAGCCAGGCCGGCAAGGGCGCACTGCCCTTCGACCACCCGCAGTCGGTCGGCGCCATCGGTGCGACCGGCACCTCCGCCGCGAACGCCCTGGCGGCAGAGGCGGACGTCGTGATCGGCGTGGGGACGCGCTACAGCGACTTCACGTCGGCGTCCAAGACTCTCTTCGCCGACCCGGATGTCTCGTTCGTCAACCTCAACGTGGCATCGGTCGACGCCCACAAGCTCTCGGCGGTCGCCCTGGTCGGCGACGCGCGGGCAGGACTCGAGCAGCTCACGAAGGCGCTTGCCGGCTGGCGGGCTCCCGAGGAGCACGCGGCGCGCGCCACGGCACTGGCGCGGGAGTGGGACGACGTCGTCCAGGCCAGCCACGACCTGGGGCACCAGCCGCTGCCGGCCCAGTCGGAGGTCATCGGCGCGGTCAACCGGCTCTCCCGGGCGCAGGACGTGCTCGTCTGCGCCGCAGGCTCGATGCCCGGTGACCTGCACAAGCTGTGGCGCACGCGTGACCGCAAGGGCTACCACGTGGAGTACGGCTTCTCGTGCATGGGCTACGAGATCGCGGGCGGCCTCGGGGTCAAGATGGCCGTCATGGACACCGGCGAGGACCGCGACGTCGTGGTGATGGTCGGCGACGGCTCCTACCTGATGCTCTCCCAGGAGCTCGTGACCTCCGTCCAGGAGGGCGTGAAGCTGATCGTCGTCCTCGTCCAGAACCACGGGTTCGCCAGCATCGGCGCGCTCTCGGAGTCGCTCGGGTCGCAACGCTTCGGCACGAGGTACCGCTACCGCACCACGTCCGGGCTCGACGGTGACGTGCTTCCGGTGGACCTCGCCGCGAACGCCGCGAGCCTGGGCGCACGGGTGCTGAAGGTCCAGGGCGTCGGCGAGCTCGACGAGGCCTTCGCCCAGGCCCGGGCCAACGAGGTGACGACCGTGATCCACATCGAGACCGACCCGCTGGTTCCGGCCCCCGAGACCGAGGCCTGGTGGGACGTGCCCGTCGCGGAGACCTCGGTGCTGGAGTCCACCCGGACGGCGCGCGCGACGTACGAGCAGCACAAGGTCCGGCAGCGCAGTCACCTGCGTCCGGCAGACACCTCACCCCAGCTTCCCGACGGTCCGGCCTCCCCCCGGCCGACGACCCCGGAAGAACCAGAGAAGGAAAGTCCGCGCAACGCGGTTGAGAAGGAGAACACATGAAGATCCGACGGTTAGTCACCGCGGGTGTCGCGGCCGGGTTGCTCGTGCTGACCGGCTGCGGCAGCAGCAACAGCAGCAGCCCGAGTGCGAGCAGCAGCAGTACCGGCGGCGGCAGCTCGTCGTCCGGCAAGATCCGGATCGACGTGATCACCCACGGCGCTCCCGGCGACTCGTTCTGGGACGTCGTCAAGGCAGGTGCTGTGCAGGCCGGCAAGGACGAAGGCGTCGACCTGCACTACCAGAGCGACCCCGACGTCGGTAAGCAGGCGACCTTGATCGACAACGCGGTCGCGGCGGGCACGAACGGCCTCGTGGTCTCCATGGCCAACCCCGACGGCCTGGAGAAGAGCATCAAGGCCGCGGTCGCCGCCGGAGTCCCGGTCATCACCATCAACTCCGGACTCGACCAGTGGCAGCAGTTCGGTGCCATCACCCACGTCGGCCAGAGCGAGACCCTGGCAGGCAAGGCGGCCGGCGAGCAGCTGAACAACGCCGGCGTGAAGAACGCGCTGTGTGTCATCCAGGAGGCCGGCAACGTGGGC
>JAHEXO010000430.1 GCA_023252065.1 Nocardioides sp.
GGACTGCCCGTTGCTCCCGGAGCCGTTGCCGGAGCCGTTGCTAGAGCCGTTGCTAGAGCCGTTGCCAGAGCCGTTGCCAGAGCCGTTGCCGGAGCCGTTGCCGGAACCGGAGCCGGAGCCGGAGCCCGACGTGTGTCCCGCACCGTTCGAGCTGCCGCTGGTCAACGGTCCGGTGGCCGTCACCGAGGCGCCGTGCTGGGAGGCGTCGAACCCGACGAGCAGGACGATGGCGGACAGGGTGCTGAGCAGCCAGAAGGAGATGCGCTTCACGGGGTCACCAGGCGAACGTCTCGAGGTGGAGCCGGCCCTCGGGGAGGCCGACGCGGAGGAGGGAGTCGCGGACCAGCTCGGTCCAGGGCTCGGGACCGCAGACGAAGACGTCGCGGTCGGCGATGTCAGGGACCCAGTGCCGCAGGGCCGTGGCGTCGTCGACCCGGTCGTCGACGCCGACCGGCAGCCACGAGTCCTGGTGGCGACGGTGTCCCGGGAGGCTGAGGAGGGCCAGGCCGCGCCGACGAGCCAGCTCGTCGAGCTCGCGGCCGAAGATGCGTACCTGGGTGTAGCGGTGGAGCACGACGCAGTCGCCGTGGCGCACGTCGAGGCCCTCGGCGAGCGCGCGGATGGGAGTGATGCCGGCGCCCGCGCCGATGAGGGCGACCTGACGCCTGGTCCGGGCCCGGGCGCTGAGCCGGCCGAACGGGCCCTCGACGAGCACCCGCGTGCCCGGGCGCAGGGCGAACGTCGAGGCGCTGCCGTCGCCGACGGCCTGGATCGTGATCCGCAGGCTGCGCCCGTCAGGAGCAGCAGACAGGGAGTAGGGGTTGGCGCGCGTCCAGCCCGGCCGGCCGAGGAAGCGGAAGGTGAGGAACTGCCCGGCCTCGACCGACAGCCGGTCGAGGCGGCGTCCGGTGAGGTACACCGACACCACGTCGCCCGACTCGCGGACCACGGAGGTGACGACGAGGCGGTGGCGCAGGTTGCGCACGACCGGGGCCCCCAGCCGCCAGACCAGGATCGCGGCGGCCGAGACCGCCCAGGCGGTCCACCAGAACGCCGTACGCGCCGGGGACGTGAGGAACTGCTGACCGGTCCAGAGCTGATGGGGGAGGGCCAGGCCGACCCCGAGGTAGGCGTAGAGGTGGAGCAGGTGCCACGACTCGTAGCGGAGGCGGCGGCGGGCGACCTTGACGCTGGTCACGGCCACCATGACCAGGGCTGCCGTGCCGCCGACGGCCATCATCATCCCGGGGTACGTCGTGACCAGGCGCCACAGCATCGCGGGTGACCCGGTGAACGAGGCGTTCGCGTAGCCCCAGGTGATCAGCACGACGTGCGCCACCATCAGGTTGAACGACGTGAACCCGACGATGCGGTGGAGGTGCGCCAGCCGGTCCTGGCCGTAGGCCGACTCCAGGATCGGCACGCGGGCCATCAGGATGACCTGGGCGAGCAGGAGCACTGAGGCGACCAGACCGGTCAGCCGGCCGAGGGAGGTCAGGCCGGTGGCCGCGCTGGAGAGGTCGCGGATGCCACCGTCGCGGTCCCACCAGTAGGTGACCAGCAGCAGGCTCAGCCAGAGGGTCGCGGCGGCGAGCCCACGCACGGTGGCGTCGCGGCCGGCCCGACGACCGAGGTAGCGGTGCCGCGACGAGTGCTCGATCGGGAGGTCGCGTGCGGGTGCGCTCATCGGACCCCGTTCCCGTGGCCGGGCTCGCGCGTGCGGCCGCTGGGCACCTGGGTCATGCACCCCATGGTGGACCGCCGGTGTTGCCGTGCGTTGGGAACGACCTGTGGCCTTCCTGTGAATCCTGGCCAGGCCCTTTGCCCCTGACGGGCGCTCCCGGTGCTGTCTAGCGTGAGTGGGGACCGTCCAGAGGAGGTCGCCATGCTGAGCGAGAACGACCACTTCGAGGAGCGGGTGCACGAAGGTCGCTTCCGGGGCCGCACGGTGATCGTGACCGGGGCCGCCTCGGGCATCGGCCGGGCCACGACTCTGCGGATCGGGCGCGAGGGCGGCCTGGTCGTGGCGACCGACCTCTCCGAGGACGGCCTGACCAGGCTCAAGGACGAGCATCCCGAGCTCGACCTGGTGACCGTGGCCGGAGACGTCTCCGACGAGCGGACCGTCCAGCGGGTGCTCGAGCTCGCCCACGGCGCCGTCACCGGGCTGGTCAACAACGCCGGTGTGATGGACGAGTTCGAGCCCGTGCACGAGCTGACCGACGAGACCTGGGACCGGGTGCTGCGGGTCAACGTGACCGGTCCGATGCGGATGATGCGCGCGGTGGTCCCGGAGATGCTCGCGGCCGGCGGTGGCGCCGTCGTCAACGTGGCGTCGGAGGCCGCCGTCCGCGGGTCGTGCGCGGGGGCGGCGTACACCGCCTCCAAGCACGCCGTCCTCGGGCTGTCGCGCAGCGCAGCCTTCATGTACGCGCCGTACGACATCCGGGTCAACGTGGTCTGCCCCGGTCCGGTGCGGACCGCGATCGTGGCGAGCTTCGCCTCGCAGTTCGGGGCCGAGCGGCTGGGTCCTTACCTGGCCGTCAACGTCCCGCCGGTGGCCGAGCCCGAGGAGCTCGCCGCGGTGATCACCTACCTCCTCTCCGACGACGCACCCAACCTCACCGGCGTGCTCGTCACCTCCGACGGCGGCTGGTCCGTCGTCTGAGGCGCCCAGCCGGGTTCACCCCAAACGGTGAAGCCGGAGACTGCGCACCGCGGCCACAATTCCGGCCATGTCCGCGACGAGTCGGTTCACCCCGCCCTCGGGCCGGCCCCTGGGCCGCACCCTGCTGGTGCTCGTCGTGGCCGCGGCGCTGATCTGCGCGGTGCTGGTCGTGGTCGGCTGGCTGATCACCCATCCGCTGAAGAGCACGATGACCCACGAGAACGGGGTCAACCGGTGGTTCGCAGACCAGCGCACCCCCGACCTGACCCATGCCGCCGACCTCGGCACCCTGATCGGCCAGACCTTGACCGGGCTGATCGCCCTCGCTGTGGTCGGCGTGGTCTTCGCGGTGTGGAAGCGCACCTGGTGGCCGCTGCTCTTCGTGGGGGCGCTCGACGCCGGGCTGGGCCTGTTCTACCTCGCCGGTACGACGCTCGACCCGCGGCAGCGCCCGCCGGTGCACATCCTGCAGTCGGGGCTGGTTCCCACCCACAGCTTCCCGTCCGGCCACACCGGGACAGCGGTCGCGATCGGCGGGTCGCTCGCGGCGCTGCTGTGGGCCTACACCCGGGTCTCCGGAGCCGTGATCGCGCTGCTGGTGGTGATCCCGGTGTGCACGATGCTGGCGCGGCTCTACGAGGGGGCCCACCACGTGAGCGACGTACTCAGCGCGTTCGTCGCCGCGTCGGTGTGGCTCCTCGTCTG
>JAHEXO010000030.1 GCA_023252065.1 Nocardioides sp.
AAGAAGCGGGTGCCGAAGCGGATCGCCTGGTTGCGCGCCCGCTGGGCCAGCCGCATCCCCGAGATGCCGCGCGGGAAGCCGAGGTAGTTGCGGATCATCGAGCTGGTGCCGGCCTGCCCTCCGACCGCCTCCGCCTCGACCGCGACCGTGCTGAGGCCCTCCGACGCGCCGTACACCGCGGCGGCGAGGCCGGCCGGTCCGGCGCCCACGATGCAGAGGTCGACGACCTGGTCGACGTCGACGTCGTCGGGGCGACCGTAGATCGACGTGGCGACGTCGCGCACGGAGCGCGCGACGTAGGGCTCGCCGTCCCACTTCTCCACCACCGGGTACGCCGGCTCCGCGCCGTCGGCGAGGACCAGGCGCGACAGCACGTCGCGGCCGACCTCGCTGTCGGGATCGTGCACGAGCGCAGGCACGCCGATCCGGTCGAGGTAGTCGCGGACGGCCAGCGTCACGCCGTCGGTGGTCGCAGACACGATGCGGAGCGTCTCGACCACCGGTGCGGCCACCGTCGAGCCCCAGTCGGAGAGCAGCTCGCAGACCGCGGTGTGGAACTCCTCGTCGCGGGCGCCCCGTGGCATCAGGAGGTAGGCGTCGTACTTGCCCTTGGCCAGGGCCGGCCGCAGCGCTTCGGCATCGAGGCGGAACCGGGTCCAGTGCGCGGCGATCAGCCGGCGCGCTGTCGGCACGTAGGTGCGCAGTCGCTGGAACATCGCGAGGACGTCGTCGTCGGGCAGCACCGACTCCGAGACGGCCAGCGCCAGCGCCCGTCCCCCCCGGGACAGGCCCTGCACCACGGTGCGGGCCTCGGCGGCGCTGCGCGCGGCTCGCACGTCGTAGTCGCGGGAGTAGCGGCCGAACTCGTCGAGGAGCTCGTCGGCGTGCTCCTCGGAGACCAGCAGGATGGCGGGGCGGTCGTCCACCCGACGAGCGTAGTTCGCTCCCGGCCTAGAGTGCAGGGCGTGCGGCTGCGGATCGACCTCGCCTACGACGGCGGTGACTTCCACGGGTGGGCCGCTCAGCCGGCCCTCCGCACCGTGCAGGGCGAGCTCGAGGCCGCCCTCGCCACCGTGCTCCGGGTGCCCGACGTGTCGCTGGTCTGCGCCGGCCGCACCGACACCGGCGTCCACGCCCGCGGGCAGGTCGTCCACCTCGACCTGGACGACGCGGTGTTGATCGCGGCCGCGGGTCGCCACGACGGCGAACCGACCACCGCCCTGGGGCGCCGGCTGAACGGCGTGCTCGCCGCCGATCTCCGGGTACGCCGTGTGGTCGCCGCCCCGGACGGCTTCGACGCGCGCTTCTCACCGCTGTGGCGCCGCTACGCCTACCGGATCTGCGACGGGGTGCCCGACCCGCTCACCCGGGACCACGTGCTCGGCTGGCCCCGCCGGCTCGACGTCGACGCGATGAACCGCGCCTCGCAGTTGCTGCTCGGACTGCACGACTTCGCGTCGTTCTGCAAGCACCGCGAGGGGGCGACGACGGTCCGCACCCTGCTCGACCTGTGGTGGGTGCGGCAGGACGACCTGCTCACCGGCACCGTGCGGGCCGACGCGTTCTGCCACCACATGGTGCGGGCGCTGGTGGGCGCGCTGGTCGCGGTGGGCGAGGGCCGGCGTCCGGTCGAGTGGCCGGCCGAGGTGCTCGCGTCCGCGGTCCGCGACTCCGCCGTGACCGTCGTACCGGCACACGGGCTGACCCTCGAGGAGGTCGGCTACCCGGCCGACGACGACCTCCGCTCCCGTTCGGAGCAGACCCGCGCGAAGCGGGAGCCGGCATGAGCGCCCCGTCGCGCGAGGTGCTCGAGGCCTTCGGCGTCTCGGGGCAGCCGACGTTGCTCAGGGGTGGCATGGGCCGCACCTGGCGGGTGGGCGACGTGGTGCTCAAGCCCGTCGCCGGCGTCGTGGAGCACGCCTGGGTCTGCGACGTCTACGACGCCTGGTCCGAGCCCGAGGTCCGGGTCCCGCAGCCGCTACGCGCCGACGGCGCGTGGTCGTTCGCGGGCTGGGGTGCCCACGTCCTCGTCCCGGGTGAGAACGCCCGCGCCGGTGACGACCCGGCGTGGTTCCGTCGGGTCGCCGAAATCTTCCACTCGGCCGTGGCCGACCTGGCTCGCCCGGCGTTCCTCGACCATCGCGACGACCCGTGGTCCTTCGGTGACCGCGTCGCGTGGGAGGGCGTCGCGCCGCAGGGCGAGCCGGAGACCGTGGCGCTCGTGGAGCGGGCGCTGGCCCGGCTGCACCCGGTCGACCTGCCGGTGCAGGTGATCCACGGCGACCTCGGTGGCAACGTGCTGCGCGACGGCGACCGGCCCGGCGTCATCGACTGGCCGGCGTACCACCGTCCCAAGGCCTGGGCCCTGGCGGTCATCGCGACCGATGCCGTGTGCTGGGAGGGCGCGGACACGTCGCTGCTCGACCTCTGGCAGGAGGACCCGGCCTGGCCCCAGCTGTTGCTGAGGGCGGTGATCTACCGGCTGGCCACCCGCGGCCACAACGAGGTGACCGGCGTCCGACCGGGCGTCGACGCCTACATCGCGCACGAGGCGCGGATCCTCGGCCTGGTCGAGGAACGGCTGTGAAAACCACCCCACGACGTTCCCCGTCTCCCCCGCTTCGCTCCTCCACCGGACAACGCCGCGGGGACCCCGGATGAGCGACCACTACTTCTCCGCCGAGCCGTCGGTGCCGTTCACGCGGGAGCCCTTCACCTGCGAGGTCTGGGGGCAGCGGCTCGACCTGGTCAGCGGGTCCGGGGTCTACAGCCGCGGGCGGCTCGACATCGGCACCGCGGTGCTCTTCCGCGAGACCGACCCGCCGGTGGCCGGGCAGGTCCTCGACCTCGGGACGGGCTACGGCGTGATCGGGCTCGCGATCGCTGCTTCCTGGAGGGCAGCCGGTGTGCCGGCGGGGCCCGCCTCGGGCGTGACCGGGGTCGAGGTCAACCAGCGCGCGGTGCTGCTCGCCCGGGAGAACGCCGTGTCGCTCGGGCTCCAGGACCGGTTCGCCGCCTGCGATCCCGACCAGGTCCCCGAGACCGCCACCTTCGACGAGATCTGGTCCAACCCGCCGATCCGGATCGGCAAGCAGGCGCTCCACGACCTGCTGCTGCGGTGGCTCCCGCGCCTCCGCCCGGGGGGTCGTGCGGTGCTGGTGGTCGGCCGGAACCTCGGTGCCGACTCGCTCCAGACCTGGCTGGGCGACCAGGGCTGGCCCACCTCCAGGCTGGCCAGCGCCAAGGGCTTCCGCGTGCTGGAGGCACGCCGTCAGCCCGCGTCGTAAGGTCGGACGATGACCACGGTGGGCGACGTCGAGGCGCGCGTCGCGGCGACGTACGACGACCTCGGCCTGCCGGCCTGGCCCGACCCGCACGCCGGCATGGGCTCCCCCGACGACGAGGAGTACTCACGGCTCACCGACCCCGGTCGCTACCGGATCGTCCACGCGCGCGCACGTGCCTGGGCCGACGCGCTCGAGGAGCTGCTCGGCGCGCGGGTCGAGACGCTGGGTCCCCCTCCGTCGGCGCCGTCGAGCCGCGCCGCCTTCGACCGTGGCATCCGGCTCGTCCCGCCCACCCCGGACGCGCTGCCCCTCCTTCTCCTCGAACGAGACGTCTTCACGATGCCCGACCAGGACACCCTCGCCGCCCTCGACATCGCCGTGGCTCGTGCGGTCGTCGTCGTGGCGCGCGAGCCGGACTGCGGCTGTGATGCCTGCGACTCGGGCTCCCGCGACCTGCTCGACGCCATCGACTCCACCATCCGGCACGTCATCGGCGGGCCGTTCGTCGTGCTGCGGGGCGAGGGCTGGCAGGCCCAGTGGCACCCCGGTGGGTGGAGGGGCGGAAGCGACGGACGTGGGCACGACTGGGACGCGCTGGTGGAGGCGTGCCGGTGCCTCGCGGCAGGCGACGCCGTCCCGCTCCCCGAGGACGCGGAGGCCTTCGTCGGCCGGGCCTGGGTCGGCTGAGCCGCAGATGTCGCGCACCGTGCAGCTGCTCGCAGGAAGTGGCCGCGCCGTTGTCGGATCGGGGCAGCGGTGTTCGTGGCAAGGGTGAGGGGCGGCCTCACGAGGGGCGCCGAGGACCACAGGAGATGAGATGCACTACCTGCTTTCCGTGATCGACGACAAGACCAACTCCGGCACCGAGGAGGAGCAGGCTGCCATCGACGTGTTCAACGACCGGCTCCAGGCCGAGGGCAGCTGGGTCTTCGCCGGTGGGCTCAACGCGCCGGCCACGGCCACGGTCGTGGACAACCGCGACGGGGTATCGATGTTCACCGACGGGCCCTTCGTGGAGACCAAGGAGCACGTCGCCGGCTTCTGGATCATCGAGGCCCCCGACCTCGACGTGGCGCTCTCACTGGCCGCCGAGGGGTCGAAGGCCTGCCACCGGAGAGTGGAGGTACGGCCGTTCCTGTGACCCCGCTCGACGTCCAGGAGGCGATCACCCGGGCCCACCAGGAGGAGTGGGCGCGGGTGGTGGCCGCCCTGACCCGACGCTTCGGTGATCTCGACATCGCCGAGGAGGCGGCAGCCGAGGCGTTCGCGACCGCCGTGGCGCGGTGGCCGGCCGACGGCGTACCGCCCAACCCGGGCGGCTGGCTGACGACCACCGCACATCGCAAGGCCATCGACCGGATCCGGCGCGAGAACAAGCGCCACGACAAGCACCTGGAGGCTCAGTTGTCCTACGACGACGAGCCGCCCGACCCGCTGGCCGACTCCCTGGGCGAGTCGCAGGGCGCCATCGACGACGAACGCCTGCGGCTGATCTTCACCTGCTGCCACCCGGCGCTCGCCATGGAGGCGCGGGTGGCGCTGACGCTGCGCATGGTCGGCGGGCTCACGGTGCCCGAGATCGCCCGTGCCTTCCTGGTGCAGGAGGCCACGCTCGGGCAGCGGATCACCCGAGCCAAGGCCAAGATCAAGGCGGCTCGCATCCCCTACCGGGTGCCGTCCGCGGAGGACCTCCCGGCGCGTGTCTCGGGTGTCCTGGCCGTCCTCTACCTCGTCTTCAACGAGGGCTACCTGGCCACCGGTGCCGACACCGACCCCCTGCGTCACGACCTGACCGCCGAGGCGATCCGGCTCACCCGCCTGATCCGGGTCCTGTTGCCCGACGACGGCGAGGTGGCCGGGCTGCTGGCCCTGATGCTGCTCACCGACGCGCGCCGTCACGCGCGGGTCTCGGCGAGCGGCGAGCTGGTCACCCTCGAGGACCAGGACCGCGCCGCCTGGGACCCGGCCCTGGTCGCCGAGGGACACCGGCTGGTGCGCGAGCGCCTGGCCTCGGGGCAGCCTCCGGGCCGCTACCAGATCCTCGCCGCCGTCAACGCCGTGCACACCTCGGCCCGCGACGCGCGCGACACCGACTGGTCGCAGGTCGTCGCCCTCTACGACCAGCTCCTCCGGCTCGACCCCTCGCCGATCGTCGCGCTCAACCGGGCCATCGCGGTCGCCGAGCTGGACGGCCCCGACGTGGCGCTGGCGATCGTCGACCGCCTCGACGACCAGCTGGCCGACTACCACGCCTACCACGTGACCCGGGCCGAGCTGCTCCGGCGGCTGGGCCGCAGCGAGCAGTCCCGAGCGGCGTACGACGCGGCCATCGAGCTGGCCGGCAACACCGCCGAGACCGCCTACCTGACCCGCCGCCGTGACCAGCTGGGTGCGCCCCGGCCGTGAGCCGCGGCTGGGGTCTGTCGGGAAACCGCGGCGAAGAGGCGTCCTCGACAGGCGATCGCCCCGGATCTCGCCGCGGTTTCTTCACGCCCCGCCCCAAGACCTGGCCCAGCTCGGGGTCCCGAGAGACCGCGCACCGCGACTACGTCGCGAGAGTGAGGATCTCGGCCCCGTCGTCGGTGATGGCGATCGTGTGCTCACTGTGCGCGGTCAGGCAGCCTGACGCGCTGCGCAAGGTCCAGCCGTCGGCGTCCGTGACGAGCTCCGCGGTGTCGGCCATCACCCACGGTTCGAGGGCCAGCAGGAGACCGGGTCGCAGCCGGTAGCCCCGACCCGGTCGACCGGTGTTCGCGATGTGGGGGTCCTGGTGCATCGTGGTGCCGACGCCGTGCCCACCGAAGTCCGTGTTGATCTCGAAGCCTGCCGCGCGCAGCACCGAGCCGATGGCATGGGAGAGGTCACCCACTCGCGCGCCCGGCCCGGCCGCGGCGATCCCCGCCGCCAGCGCACGCTCGGTCGCGCTGATCATCGTGAGACTCGCCGGCGGCTGCGAGTCGCCGACGACGAAGCTGATGGCGGAGTCGGCCACCACCCCGTTCAGGGAGACCGCGAGGTCGAGCGACAGCAGGTCGCCGTCGGCCAGCACGTAGTCGTGGGGCAGCCCGTGGAGGACGGCATCGTTGACCGACGTGCAGATGTAGTGGCCGAACGGCCCGCGCCCGAACGACGGTGCGTAGTCGACGTAGCAGGACACCGCGCCCGCGTCGAGGATCATCGACTCGGCCCACCTGTCGATGTCCAGGAGGTTGGTGCCGACCGCACTCCGGGTCCTCAAGGCCTGGAGGATGCCCGCCACCAGCGCGCCCGTCTCCCTCGCGAGGGGAAGCCTGGTCGGGCTCAGGACCTCGATCATGAACCAGCCTCTCTCGGCCTGCCGGGAAGCACGAGCGAACCCCCCTGAGTCACTGCGCCGCGCAGGCGTCCGCACCGACGATAACCAGACGTCGCCTCGGAGCAACTGCGCCGCCTGACAACCGCCTTCGGGAGCAGCGCGTCAGATGGGTGTCGATCTGGTCACGAGTCCTCCTCGCTGCTTGCCCGGACCCGCCACGGCGGTTTGACTGCCTGGGCCGAGCGCGGGGGAGGGCCTCGGCCGGGAGATCCAGCGACGTGAGGAGTGCGCAGTGCAGCAGGTCGCCGAGGAGGCGCCGGCGCCGGTCGGTGGCCTGTCGGTCCGGTGCCAGGGCCTGGTCCACCTCTACAAGACCTTCGAGGGGCACGACGTCGTCGCGCTGCAGGGGGTCGACCTCAGCGTCGAGCCCGGCGAGCGGGTCGCCTTCCTCGGCCCGAGCGGGTCCGGGAAGTCGACGCTGCTGACCCTCTTCGGCGGCATCCAGCGGCCGAGCGCGGGGCGGATCTTCCTGGGCGGTGAGGAGATCTCGCGGATGAGCGAGCGGCAGCTGACCAAGGTCCGCGCCTCCCGGGTGAGCACGATGCTCCAGGGCGCCACCCGCAACCTGCTGCACTACGCCACGGCCAAGCAGAACCTGCGCTTCAGCCGCGCCGCCAGCGCCGACCCCGACCGCACCCTCGGCGACGCAGAGCTGTTGCGTCGGGTCGGCCTGGAGTCCCACGGCGACCAGGTCGTCTCGTCGATGTCCGGCGGCGAGCGCCAGCGGCTCGCGCTGGCGTGCTCGATCACCACTGCTCCGCAGCTCCTCCTCGCCGACGAGCCGACCAGCCAGCTCAGCCACGAGGACCGCGACCACGTGCTCGAGCTGATCCACGGCCTCGGCCACGACTTCGGCACCACGATCCTGGTCGTCACCCACCAGCCCGAGGTGGCCGGCACGTTCCCGCGCACGGTGACCATGCGTGGCGGCCGGGTGGGCATGGAGGGCCGCGCCGGTGCCGAGTACGTCGTCGTCGGTGCCGAGGGCGTCGTCCACCTGCCCGCCCACATCGCCCGCGACTGGCCCCAGGGCACGCTGGTGCGGATCGAGCCGGAGCAGGTCGACAAGCTCCTGCTCAGTCGCTCGCGCGGCGACGACGAGGAGGGGGAGTGAGCCCGCTCGAGCTCGAGGACGTGTCCAGCAACATCGGCGGCCGCTGGGTGCTGGAGCGGCTGTCGCTCTCGATCCGGCCCGGTGAGGTGACGTCGCTGGCAGGCCCGTCCGGCTCGGGCAAGACCACGCTGCTCTCGATCGCGGGCGGCCTGGTCAAGCCGACGACCGGGTTCGCGTCGTACGACGGTCACCACCTGTGGCAGGGCGACGGCGACCCGCGCCACGAGGTCGCGTTCGTGCTGCAGGTCTACGGCCTCGTCCCGATCCTGAGCGCCCGCGAGAACGTCGCGATCGCGCTCCGGGCCCGCGGCGCCAGGCCGGCCGAGGCCGACGAGCGGGCCGACGCCGAGCTGGCCCGCTTCCACATCGGCGACCTCGGCGACCGGCAGGTCGAGGAGCTCTCCGGCGGCCAGATGCAGCGGGTCGCCTGCGCTCGCGCCTTCGCCGTGCGCCCCAGCGTCCTGCTCGCCGATGAGCCCACCAGCGAGCTCGACGAGGGCAACCGCGAGCACGTCATGGACCAGCTGCGCGTCGAGGCGGCGCGCGGCGCGGTCGTGGTCGTGGCCACCCACGACCCCGCGGTCGTCGAGGCCGCCGACCGCCGGCTGGTCCTCGACGAGGGCCGGCTGCTCCCCGAGCACGCACCCGGCGAGTACTGACCCGTCATGCTCCTCCGTGCCATCCGGGCTCACCGCCTCGCGTCCGTCGCGACGTTCGTGCTCGCCCTCGTCGTGTCGGCAGGGTCGGTGGCGGTGGTGGGTGCGGCCCGCGTCGGCGGTACGCCGGGCGCGGTCGCGGCCATGCTCGCGCTCTACGGCGGAGTGGCACTCGCCGAGCAGACCTCGCGGAGCGCGACAGCCCGGCGCAAGGACGTCGCCCTGGCCCGCCTCCGCGGCCTCGCCGGCACGCGCCTGGTGGGCTTCGCCGCAGCTCCGCTGCTCGCGGTCACGCTGATCGGGGTCGTCCTGGGCTCCGTGCTCGGGGTCTGGCTGGCCGGGTGGATCGCCGGCGGCTGGGGCGGGTCCTACGCCCTGGGCACGCGCGAGGTCGTGGTCGGGGTCGGGCTGCTGGCCGGCGCGTGGGCGACGGTGTGCACGGTCACCGGCGCCCATCTGCGCAGCCCCTTGGTCGAGGCCCTCGCTCCGCAGCCCAAGCGGCATGCCACCACCTGGGTGTCGCTCTTCCTGGAGATCCTGCTCGTGGCCGCCGGGGTGCTCGCGGTCTACGAGGCCCATCGCGGCGACCACGGCTGGGTCGCGACGATCGCGCCCGCCCTGGTCGCGCTGGCCGTCGGGCAGGTGGTGATGTGGCTGCTCGCACTGACCCCGCGCACCGGTCGCCGCCTGGGTCCGGAGCTGACGACCCGGCGGCTGCGTCGCGATCCCGAGCCGGGCTCGGCGGTCCGGATCGTGGTGGCGGCCGGGTTGCTGCTCGCGGTCACCCTCACCGGCACCAGCGCCGCCGCGGCCTGGCGCAACGATGCCGCCCACCTGCGGGCCGGCGGCCCCACCGTCGTCCCGTTCAAGGCCGGCGCCCTGCGGGCCTACGCCGCCGCGCACGACATCGACCCGCAGGGGCGCTGGCTGATGGCCGCGGTGGCGGTCGACGACCTCAACGCCCGTGACCGACGGGTCTTCGTCGACGCTGCGCGCTGGCCGGCCGTGGTCGGCGACTTCGTCTCCGGCACCAGCGTCGCCGGTGCCACGCCCGGCCTGAGGACGCTCGCCGACCAGCCCGACCCTGTGCTCTTCCGTGGCGACACGCTCCAGGCGCAGGTCTCAGGGCTGGGCAAGGGCCCCGCGGCGATCAAGGTCCGGTACGTCGGCGACCCGGGCTACCCGCTCTCCGTGCGCATGCCGATCACCGCCGACGGCACGACGTCCCGCCCGATCCGCGGCTGTCGCGTCGGCTGCTCCTTGCTGTCGGTGTCGGCCCAGGGCCTGGCCTCCTTCGACCTCACCCGGCTGCGGGTGGGCGACACCGACCTCCTCGACCACCCCCGCCACCAGGACTTCGGCCCGACCGAGCTCCTCGAGGTCAGCAGCGCAGGAAGCCCCCAGCAGGCTCTCGCCACCCCTGGCCTCGAGGGCCACGCGACGGTGCCGAGCATCGACGGCAACGCAGCGGCGATCGACGTCGTCGACCAGGTCGCGGCGGTGCCCTTCCTGGGGCGGGCCGGCTCGCTGCTCGACCTGTCGCGGGCTCTGCGGGGCGCCGTCGGGAGCGTCGCGGTCGCCGAGCCCGTCGTCGTCGCCCGGGCTGACACCCCGACACCGCTCCTCGCCCGGTTGAAGGCCGACGGCGGCGGCGCCCCCACGTCGTACGACGAGGTGGCGGCCGCGCTCGACCGCACGCCCGAGGCGCGGGCCGACCGGCTGGCGCTCTGGGTGGCGGTCGGGATCGCCCTGGTCGCACTGACCCACCTCCTGGCCTGGCTCGGCGGCCAGGTCGGCCGCCGCCGGGCCGAGGTGGCAGGGCTGCGGACCGCAGGCTTCCGACCCGGCGCCGTACGTCGTGCCTACCTGACCGAGGCCGGCCTGCTGGCCGCGGTCGTGCTGGTCGCGTCGGGAGTGGCAGCAGTGCTCGCCACCAGGGCTCTGCTCACCCCGCTGACGCTGGTGGGCGGCTGGGCGGAGGCACCGGTGCTGGCGCTCGGGGTGCGGCCGTGGACCCTGGCCGCGGTGCTGCTCATGGTCACCTCGGTGACGGCCCTCGCCTGCGGCGTCGTCTTCACCCGCTTCGGACGTGCTGCGCGGCCCGCTGCCCTCAGGGAGGGTGACCGATGAGCACCCGTCTCTCCCGG
>JAHEXO010000431.1 GCA_023252065.1 Nocardioides sp.
GGAAGGTGAGACCCTCCTCGGCGGCCTCCTTGGCCCGGGCGAGGTCCCACGGCTCGAGCCCGAGCCTGGCAAGGACCGCTTCGAGCTCGGCGCGCGTCGGGGGGTCGTCGAGGTAGCGACGCACCGTGTAGTCGACTCCGGCGGCGTCGAGGTCGGCCAGGGCCACCCGGCACTTCGAGCAGGCCGGGTTGACCCAGATCTCCATCAGTCGCCCTCGACGTCGACCTCGACGGCCCCGGTCATCTGCAACAGCTCGTCGTACGTCGTGGAGAAGACGGCGGCCGGGTGGCCCGCGGCGGCCCAGATCTCGTCGTACTGCCGCAGGGCGGGGTCGAGATAGGTCGGCACGGGGGAGGGGTGCGCCAGCGGCGAGACGCCGCCGATCACCTGTCCGGTGTGCTCGCGGACGAACTCCGGAGCCGCCCGCTTCAGCGCCGGTACGCCGATCCGCGCGGCGGTCGCGGCCGTGTCGACGCGGTGTGCGCCCGAGGTCAGGATCAGCACCGGCGTGCCGCCGGCGTCGAAGAGCAGGCTGTTGGCGATCGCCCCGACCTCGCACCCGAGGGCCTCCGCGGCCAGGGCTGCGGTGTGCACCGAGTCTGGCAGGATGACGACGCGGCCCCCGCCTCCTGCGGCGGAGTGGGCCTGCTTGAACCTCGTGACAGCAGCGTGCTCGGCGCTCATGCGCCGAGGCTAGCCGGAAGGGACGGACCGGGCGGACATGGAGCGGCGACTTCCCCTCTCGGTCGGGCTCGCCATCCGGGCCGCCTGGGGGCTGGTGGCCGTCATCGGCCTGACCGTGATCCTGATGGTGGTCTTCTACGACGACGTGGTCGGCTCCTGGGCGAGCCGCCACGAGGGCGCTCGCCAGGCGTTCGCCCAGGGCGGCCGCGAAGGGCTCGAGCGCGCGGGGTTCGTGGCTCCGGCGTTCTTGCCCGTCACCGCGACCATGCTCGTGGTCGCCGCGATGCTGGTCTGGGTGCTCACCGTGTTCTTCCGTGAGGGCCACAGGTGGGGCCAGCTCGGCCTGTCGGCGCTCGTGGTGCTCAGCCTGTTCGCCAGCATCGTGCTCGGGTTCGTGCTCGACCCGCCTGCCGTGTTCGTCGCTGTGGCGGTGGTGTCGCTGGTCGTCGAGGGGGTGCTGGCGGTCTGCCTGTGGCACCCCGACACGCTCGGCTACCTGGCCGGGCCCTGGGCCGACGGCGCCGAGGCCACGGCGGGCTGAGGCTCGGCGGTCCCGACCCGGCGCGGCCACCAGAAGCGGTCACCGAGGAGCAGGGCGAGCGCGGGCACCAGGACCGTGCGCACCAGCAAGGTGTCCAGGAGCACGCCGATGCCGACGATGATGCCCAGCTGGGCCAGGACCACCAGAGGCAGCACCCCCAGCACCGCGAACACGGCCGCCAGCAGGATCCCCGCGCTGGTGATCACGCCTCCGGTGGCCGCGAGCCCGCGCAGCATCCCTTCGCGACTGCCGTGGCCCCGTGCCTCCTCGAGCGCCCGGGTGACCAGGAAGATGTTGTAGTCGACGCCCAGCGCCACCAGGAAGACGAACGCGAACAGAGGTGCGTTGTCGTCGACGCGGTCGAAGCCGAGCAGGTGGGTGAAGGCGAGCCAGGAGAAGCCCAGGCTGGCGACGTACGTCACGACGACGGTACCGACCAGCAGGACCGGTGCCACCACCGAGCGGAGCAGGAGCACCAGCGCGACGAGCACCAGGCCGAGCACGACCGGGAAGATCAGCCACCGGTCGTGGACGGAGGCCGCGGACTCGTCGATGGCCTGGGCCTCCGGCCCCGCGACGTAGGTCCCGGGGATGCCGGACACCGCGTCCCTGACGGCGAGGACGCCGGCGTGGGACTCGGGGGTGCTGGGAGCGGCGTCGAGCACGACGTCGAGCGCCGTGACGCCGGTCCCCTGCTCGGCACGGCGTACGTCGGCCACGCCGGGCACCGCCGAGATCTGCTCGACCACACCTGCGGGGTCGGCGGTGGTCAGGACCCGGGTCGGGTCGGAGGTACCGGCCGGGAAGGACTGGGCGATCCGCTCGCCGGCGGCGATCGACTCCGGTTTCTGGAGGAACTGGTCGGACTGCGACAGCCCGACCTGCATCTGGGTGAGTGCTCCGGCCCCGATCAGCAGGACGAGCAGGGAGGCGGTGACGTAGGCGACGGGACGGCGCGCCACGGCGTCCCCGACGCGGCGCCACAGGCTGCGGCCCTCCGTCAGCGCGGCCTGCCCCGGCCGTGGCACCCGCGGCCAGAAGATCCAGCGGCCGAAGACGACGAGCGCCGCCGGCAGCACGACCAGGACGAAGAAGGCGGCGGTGACCACGCCGATCGCGCAGGCGACACCGAGGCCCCGGGTGGTCGGGAACAACGAGAGCGTCAAGGTGAGCAGCCCGACCACCACCGTGGCGGCGCTGGCGAGGACCGCCTCGGCGGTGCGCGGTAGGGCGTGTGCCATGGCCGCCCGGCGGTCGTCGTACCGGTGGAGCTCGTCGCGGTAGCGGGAGATGAGGAGGAGCGCGTAGTCGGTGCCCGCTCCGAAGACCAGCACGGACAGGATGCCGGTGGTCGAGCCGTCCCAGGCGAGTCCGAGACCCGCCAGGGCATGGGTGGCGAGGACAGCCGCGAGCTGGTCGGCGACCCCGACGACGGTCAGCGGGATGAGCCACAGCACCGGGCTGCGGTAGGTGATGATCAGCAGCACGGCCACGACCGTGGCCGTGGCGAGCAGCAGCCGCAGGTTGGCTCCGTCGAAGACGGCGGCCAGGTCGGCCCGGATCCCGGCTGGGCCGGTCACCTGGGCGGTGACCCCCGGCGGCAGCCCGGTCGACAGCGAGTCGCGGAGCGCGGTCACGTCGTCGCCGACGACCGCGGCGTCGCTGGACGGCACCTGGACGACGCCGAGGGCGGCCGTCCGGTCCTTGCTCACGGTGAGGGGCGCGGGCACCGCTCCCGGGACCGTCTTCAGCTGGGAGGAGATGGCGCGCAGGTCGGCGGCCGAGAGTGTGCCCGCGCCGCCGGTGAAGAGCACGATCGCGGTGGTGGCGTCGGCGGCCGGCAGCTTCTGCTGGAGCTCGGCGGCCGCGGCGCTGTCGCTGCCGATCGGCAGGCTGTCGGTGGGCGCGGCGGTGTGCGAGGCGGTCCCGACGATCCCGATCACGGCGCCGGCGCCGAGGATGGCCAGGGCGGCGATCGCCCCGGACCGACGGGGTGCGGTGAGGTGTCGTGCCAGCCAGGACATGTCGGCTCCGGTAAGATAGTTCGGCGGATTACTTAGTTGATACCTAAGTAGGTGAGAGATATTACGGACCGAGGTCAGAGTCGATCAAGTCAGGGTCGGTCACGGGCGGAGGGGCCC
>JAHEXO010000031.1 GCA_023252065.1 Nocardioides sp.
CCTCGACCTCGCGCATGCGTGAGGCCCCCACCACCCAGACCGGGTAGAGCCAGCCGTCGGCCAGCACGTCCCAGACCTCGCTGGGTGAGGCATGGACGGTACGCGTCATCGTGATCACGCCTGTCCGTACCCGACACCGGGTCCGGGTAACCGCTGCCTTTCCTGGATCCTCGTCAGCTCACTCTGGTCGCGAACCGCTCCCCCACGCGATGGTGGGACATCAGCTCCAGCAGGGAGCCGGCGAGCTCGTCGGCGTCGTCCCCGGCCAGCACACCGGGCACGGCGTCGGTGTAGCCCGCGTCGCACAGGGCGTCTCTTCCCTCACCGAGCCCGCCGAGCACCTTGCAGTGCCGGAACGCCTTGTCGAGCATCAGGCTGACCCGGGGGTCGAGACCGGGACCCGAGGGCTCACCGGCCTTCGCGTCACGAGCCGGAACGGCGTCGGCAGCCGGCACCGGACGTCCGATCAGCACGACGGCGTCCAGCTCCATGGAGCGGCCGGTGAGGAACGTGCGCCGCACGGCGGTCCCGTCGGGGAGGGTGCCACCGGTCGGGCCGACCACGAGCGGTACGGCGCCTGCGGCGAGCAGTGCGCGTCTTACCGCCCCCAGGGCCGGCAGGTCGCCGTCCGGATCGACCACGATCCCGACCGTCCGCCCGTCCACCGGCCAGGTCTGCCCGAGCTGGGACAGGGCCGTGCTGGACTCGGCGACCGACGGGTCGGGAGCCGGCTCGGCTGCTCGTAGCACGTGCCCAGCTCGAACGTGTAAGCGCTGACGATGTGCTCCCGGTACCCGTCCGAGCGCCGGGCATGCCCTGCGGACCCGCGGCCCGCAGACCAGGCAGCACCCAGGCACCACACAGGCAACGGACTGGCATACGTCGTCGCGCGACCGGGTACCGGTGGCCTTCACACCACTTGGAGGGAACATGACGACCACCACCAGTACGGACCCGTACTCGTCCACCGACACCTCGACCACCGGGTCGGCCACCGAGGAGGGACGGCGCGTAGCAGGCGTCGCCAAGAACGAGGTCGGCCAGGTCGCAGCCGAGGCCAGGGACCAGGTGGCCGAGCTGCTCGAGGAGGCCAAGAGCCAGCTCTCGGAGCAGGGCAGCACGCAGCGTGACCGGCTTGTCGCGACGTTGACGACGCTGGGAGACGACCTCGAGCACATGGCCCAGCAGTCGGACCGATCCGGGATGGCGACGGACCTCGCTCGGCAGGCCGCCGGACGCGTCCGCGACCTCGGCAACCGGCTCGACGGCCGCGAGCCGTCGGAGATCCTCGACGACGTCCGGGCGTCCGCTCGTCGCCGCCCGGGGACGTTCCTGCTGGGCGCCGTGGCCGCGGGGGTCCTCGCCGGACGCCTCACCCGGGGCGCCAAGGAGAGCCGGCCTTCGGAGTCGAACCAGACCCCGCAGCCCTCGTCCGGCACCGTCGGCCACGAGACCACTCCTGGCGTCCACGCCGCGACCGCGAACGGGTCTCAGACCGGCTCAGGGAGCGGTAGCGGGATCGAGGGTGCGACCGCCGCGCCGGGCGAGCCGATCGTCGGCAGCGAGGCGCCGCTGACCAGTGAGGCCGGGGGCCTGGACAACGGCCTCCCGCAGGACCGGGGGGCTCTGTGAGCACCCCTACGTCGACGCCGGACAGCGCCCAGCCGCGGGACGACCGCAGTCTCGGTCAGATCGTCGGTGACGTCGCACAGGACCTCAGCACCCTGGTCCGCCAGGAGCTCGACCTCGCCAAGACCGAGGTCAAGCAGGAAGCCGGCCGGGCCGGCAAGGGCGTCGGGATGCTCGGCGGGGCCGGCGTCGCCGGGCACCTCGCCCTGATCTTCCTGTCGCTGTGCGCGATGTTCGTGCTGAACAACGCCATGCCGCTGGAGCTCTCCGCCCTGGTCGTGACCGCCTTCTGGGCGATCGTCGCGGCGGTGCTCGCGCGGAGCGGCAAGAAGGCACTGGACCGAACCAACCCCGCGCTGCCGCAGACGCAGCGCTCACTCAAGGAGGACGCCGCATGGGTCAGACAACAGAAGAGCTGAACACCGAGATCGCCGACACCCGACAGGAGCTGGCCTCCGACCTGGACGCGCTCCAGGACCGGGTGAGCCCCCAGGCGATCATGGATCGACGCAAGGCGGCCGCGCGCGGCCGGCTGCAGGGCCTCCGCTCGCGGGTGATGGGCGACTCGGGCTCCTCCGACGGAGCCGGAGCGACGGACAAGATGAAGGGTGCCGCCGGAGACGCGGCCGGCACCGCCCAGTCGAAGGTCGAGGGCAGTCCCCTGACGGCCGGGGCGATCGCCTTCGGGATCGGGCTGGTCCTCGCTGCCGCACTCCCCGCCACCGAGGCGGAGGCCCAGGCCTCGGGTCGGCTGGTCGACGCGGCTCGGGAGCAGGGTGCGGTCGACGCCGCGAAGTCGGCCGGCCAGGAGATGGCCTCCGAGCTCAAGGAGTCGGCGGGCCAGGCCGCGCAGCAGGTGACCGAGCACGCCAAGGACTCGGCCGCCACGGTGAAGGACGAGGGCGCGGCCTCGGCCGAGCGCGTCCAGTCCTGACCACGAGAACGGCGGTCGCCTCGCGAGCCAGGCTCGCGGGGCGACCGCCGTCTCGCCGTCCGGCCTCAGCTGGCCGTTTGGGGCTCTCCTGCGGAGTCGTCCTCCAGGGCCCAGCGCAGGTCTCGCATGATCCGGCTCAGCAGGCGTGACACCTGCATCTGGGTGATGCCGAGCTCGTCGGCGATCTCCTGCTGGGTCAGGTCCTCGACGAAGCGCAGCTGGAGGATGCGCCGGTCCCGGTCCTGCAGCCTGCCGAGCACCGGCGCGAGCACGACGCGCAGCTCCGTGCGGTGGAAGGCTCCGGCATCGGCCTCGCTGGTCAGCCGGTCCTGGAGCAGGGTCACCCCGTCGGCCCCGACCGGCGTCTCGAGGCTGGCCGGTGTGAAGCACCCTTGGCAGAGCAGCGCCTCCTCGACGTCGCTCACCTTCTCACCCAGCACGTCCGCGATGTCCTGTGCGGTCGGGTGCCGGGCCAGACGACCCTCGAGCTCGCGCTCGGTGTCGAGGACGCGGGTCTGGATCTCCTGGACCCGGCGCGGCGGCCGGACCGCCCACGCCAGGTCGCGGAAGTACTTCCTCAGCTCGCCACGCATGCTCGGCACGGCGTAGGACAAGAAGTCGTCGGCCTGCGTCGGGTCGAAGTTGCGGGCGGCGCGCAGGAGCGCGGCGTAGGCGACCTGCTCGAGGTCCTCGAGGGGGACACCGCGGTTGCGGTAGCGCGAGGCGACGCCCTGCGCGACGGGCATGTTGAGCACGACGGCGTCGTGGATGGCCTCTTCGCGTCGCGACTCGTCCTCGGAGAGGGCCGGGCCGGAGAGGAGGCGGTTGGTGACGATGTGCCGGTCGGGCCGGGACAGCGGTCGGGATCGATCGTGCTGCGAGACGGTCATCGGGTCCTTCGGTGACGAAGAGTTCTGCCCCCTGTCTGAGCAGCGAGTCGCACCGGCCCGAGAGGGATGACGCGTCTGGTTCGATGGTCGCACCGGCAGGGTGGGGCCCACCACCCCCCGCGGGGTGGGTTGGCCGATGCCTCTCGGGATCCTTGGTTTCCTCGACGCCCCAACTAGGGTGGGGGAGCCCCGACCAGCAGTACGGCGCGGGGACCCACGGGCGGCTTGAACCATCAGGCGCCGTACCTCGATCGGCCAGGAAACACTCGGATGACGACAGCTGACAGAGGCAAGCCCTCCCCCCGCACCACGCCGCACGAGCATGACCTGGTGGGCCAGGTCGACGACCGCCCGGAGGATCTCGACCGGACCCTGGCGGCGATCACCCGCACGGCCACCCGTGTGGTGCCCGACGTCCAGCAGGCCAGCATCAGCATCCTGCACTCCGGTGGGCGGCTCGACACCGTCGCTCCGACCGCCCCGGTCCTCTACGACCTCGACCGGGCCCAGCAGGACCTGGGCGAAGGGCCGTGCCTCGATGCCTCCGAGCACGGGGAGCACATGATCTCCCCGGATCTCAGGGTCGACCCGAGGTTCCCGCGCTACGGGCCAGTGGCCGCCGAGCTCGGCTTCGTGGCCCAGGTCGGGCTCAGCCTGTTCATCCGCGCCGAGTCCCGGGGTGCATTGAACCTCTACTCCGAGCGGCCCGGCGCCTTCGAGGATCTCACCGACCTGGCGCCGCTCTTCGCCGAGCAGACCACGTTGGCGCTCAGCTATGCGCTGGAGACGCTGAACCTCGGCCGCTCTCTGGAGACCCGGAGCGCCATCGGGCAGGCGGTCGGGATCGTGATGGAGCGCTACCAGCTGGACGAGAAGGCGGCGTTCGCCTTCCTGACCCGGTTGTCGCAGCACCGCAACGTCAAGCTGCGTGACGTCGCCGCCGAGCTCAACGCGACTGCGGGACCCCTGCTCGCCGACTGACCTGCGTCAGATGCCCCACTCCAGCAGGCGCGGGTCGCGGGATGCGGACGACCGGTCGCTGGGCCACAGGTCGGAGTCGGCTGCCTGGTTGAACGGCTCCAGGGCGTCCATCAGCCGAGCTCGGTCGGCGTCGCTCATCCGGTCCACGATCGTGGCGAGCTCGTGCTCACGGCGCGCCATCAGCTTCTCGACGAACGTCCGGCCACGTGAGGTGAGGGTGAGTGACACGTGGCGCCGGTCGGTGGTTCCCTCGCCTCGGTGGACGAGTCCCGCGTTCACCAGACGGTCGCAGGTGCGGCTGGCGTTGGACGGGTTGACGCCGAGCCCCTCGGTGACGGCCAGGAGGTTGAGCGGCTCCCCGGTCCACAGCAGCACCAGCACGCGCATCTGGGGAACGGTGACCGACGGGTCGACGCTCTCGAGCGCCCTGACCGCAGCCGCCAGGACCGCTCGGCTGGCGAGCATCAGCTGGCTGATGTCGCCGGCTCTCGAGGTCGACGCGGGCGTCTGGGTCGTCACAGGTCGACAGTAGAGCGGACGGTACGACGAGGGCTCCCATCCTTGTGCCCAGCCGGCCGGGACTTAGGTCCCTGACCGCAATGAGTGCGAGTCGGCAATGGTGGTGCCAACGCAACCATCGCGGCACGAAGGAGCGGACGATGTCCACCACGACAGGCGATCGAACGGCGACCACCAGCCGCCCCGGGCTCATGCTCGGTCTCGCGACGCTGGGCTTCGCCCTCAACTTCTGGGCGTGGGCACTGCTGTCGCCGTTGGCCGTCGGGTTCACCAAGTCCCTCGGGCTCACGTCGTTCCAGCAGTCGCTGTTGGTCGCCGTCCCCGTGGTGGTCGGTTCTCTGGGCCGCATCCCGGTGGGCGCGCTGACCGACCGCTTCGGTGGCCGCGTGATGTTCCCGGTCGTCTCCCTGGTCACCGTCGTACCGGTGCTGTTCCTGGGCCTGCTCGGCCACAACAGCCTGGCCGCCCTTCTCCTCGGTGGCTTCTTCCTGGGCATCGCCGGCACCGCGTTCGCCGTCGGCGTGCCGTTCGTCAGTGCGTGGTACCCGCCCGAGCGGCGTGGGTTCGCGATCGGCGTCTTCGGCGCCGGGATGGGCGGCACCGCGATCAGCGCGCTGACCACGGTGAAGCTCGTCGACGCCCACAGCATGAGGACCCCGTTCCTGATCACCGCGGTCGCCCTGGTGATCTTCGGGATCGTGGCCGCGGTGGTCCTGCGCGACGCGCCCCACCGGAAGGTCCCGACCGAGTCGCTGGGCCGTCGGCTGGGCGACGCCGCCGCGCTCAAGATCACCTGGCAGGCGGCCGCGCTCTACGCGATCGGGTTCGGTGGCTACGTCGCCTTCAGCGTCTACCTGCCGACCTACCTGAAGAACGCCTACGGCCTCACCCCGGCCGACGCGTCGAACAAGATGGCCGGCTTCGTCGTCGTCGCGATCCTGATGCGGCCGGTCGGCGGCTGGCTCTCCGACCGCTTCCGTCCGGGCTCGGTGCTGATGCTCGCCTTCGCCGTCGTGGCACTCGGTGCCCTGGTGCAGTCCTCGACCCCGGCCCTGAACCCCGTGGGGACGGTCGACTTCATGGCCATGGCCGGTGCCCTCGGCGCTGCGGCCGGCGCGACGTTCGCCCTGCTCGCCCAGCGTGCCCCGGCGGCCGAGCTCGGCGCCGTCACCGGGATCGTGGGCGCGGCCGGTGGTCTCGGCGGGTTCGTCCCGCCCCTCGTGATGGGCTCGATCTTCGGCCACTCCGGTGACTACGGCACCGGCCTGCTCGCCCTGTCGGCGATGGCGGTGCTGGTGCTGCTGCTCGCGGCGTCGTTGCGCCGTACGGCGACTCCCGAGGCCGCGTCCGAGGCCGCGTGAAGGCGCCGGGAGGAGCAGCGTCCTGTCCGTCGCACCACGCTCCGGGGTTAGTGTCGAGAGACCTTTCGTCGCCGGTGCATCCAACTTTCGGGGAGCGTTGCGCATGACCGAGAAAGTCACCCCTGCCGCCACCTCGCCCGGGCTGGACGACCCGCTGACCGACGCCCTGGTGCGCAGCCGCCGGTTCTTCACCAAGGCCACGGTCTCTGACGACCTGCGCACGCTGAGCAAGGTCGGTGGCCGCCAGGCCGACGACTTCTACCGGGACCGGTGGAGCCACGACAAGGTCGTGCGCTCGACCCACGGGGTCAACTGCACCGGGTCCTGCTCGTGGAAGGTCTACGTCAAGGACGGCATCATCACCTGGGAGACCCAGCAGACCGACTACCCCTCGGTCGGCCCGGACTCCCCGGAGTACGAGCCCCGCGGCTGTCCCCGTGGCGCGGCGTTCTCCTGGTACACCTACTCACCGACCCGGGTGCGCTACCCCTACGTCCGCGGCGTGCTGCTCCAGATGTTCCGAGAGGCGAAGTCCCAGCACGACGGCGACCCGGTGCGGGCGTGGGAGCACATTGTCGAGAACCCCCTTCGGGCGAAGGCCTACAAGGCCGCCCGCGGCAAGGGCGGGCTGGTCCGGGCCACCTGGGACGAAGCGGTCGAGATCGTGGCGGCGGCCCACGTGCACACGATCAAGAAGTACGGCCCCGACCGGGTCGCCGGCTTCTCGCCGATCCCGGCGATGTCGATGGTCTCGCACGCCTCGGGTGCGCGGTTCGTGAACCTGATCGGCGGCTCCATGCTGAGCTTCTACGACTGGTACGCCGACCTCCCCGTCGCCTCGCCGCAGGTGTTCGGCGACCAGACCGACGTGCCCGAGTCCGGCGACTGGTGGAACGCCGGCTACCTGATCATGTGGGGCTCCAACCTGCCCGTCACGCGTACCCCCGACGCGCACTGGATGACCGAGGCCAGGTATCGCGGCCAGAAGGTCGTCGCCGTCGCGCCGGACTACGCCGACAGCGTGAAGTTCGCCGACGAGTGGCTGCCGGCGCGGCCGGGCACGGACGCGGCGCTCGCGATGGCGATGGGTCACGTGGTGCTCAAGGAGTTCTTCGTCGACCGGGAGACGCCCTACTTCACCGACTACGTGAAGACCTACACCGACCTTCCCCACCTGGTGCGGCTCGAGGAGGGGGGCGACGGGGCCTACACCGCCGGCAAGTTCCTCACCGCCGCCGACCTCGCCGAGCACGCACACGAGGAGAACGCCGCCTTCAAGACCGTCCTGGTCGACGCGCGGACGGGCGAGGCCGTGGTGCCGAACGGCTCCCTGGGGCATCGCTACGGCGAGGCCGGCATGGGCCGGTGGAACCTCGAGCTCGGCGACGTCGACCCGGTCCTCTCCCTGCTCGACACCGCCGAGGAGTCCGTGGTGGTGCGGATGCCGCGCTTCGACACCCCCGACGGCGCCGCCGCCGACCTGCCGCGCGGCGTACCGACGCGACGCATCGGCGGACACCTCGTCACCACCGTCTTCGACCTGCTCCTCGCGCAGTACGGCGTCGGCCGCACCGTCGCCGGGCAGCCCCTGCCCGGGGAGTGGGCGCAGGGCTACGGCGACGCCGACTCCCCGTACACGCCGGCCTGGCAGGAGGCCATCACCGGAGTGCCGGCCTCCACGGCGGCCCGGGTCGGGCGCGAGTTCGCGGCGAACGCCGAGGAGTCGCACGGCCGCTCGATGATCGTGATGGGCGCCGGCACCAACCACTGGTTCCACTCCGACACGATCTACCGCGCGTTCCTGACTCTCACCAACCTCACCGGCTGCCAGGGCGTGAACGGTGGGGGGTGGGCGCACTACGTCGGGCAGGAGAAGGTCCGGCCGATCACCGGCTACACCCAGATCGCCAACGCTCTCGACTGGAACCGGCCGCCGCGCAACATGATCCAGACCGCGTTCTGGTACCTCCACACCGACCAGTTCCGCTACGACCAGTTCGGTGCCGACACCCTGTCCGCCACGACCGGGCGCGGCCAGCTGGCCGGGAGGTCCACGGCCGACGCGATCGCCCAGAGCGCGCGCATGGGCTGGATGCCGTCCTACCCCACCTTCGACCGCAACCCGCTCGACCTGAGCGACGACGCCGCCGCCGCCGGAAAGCCGGTGGGCGACTACGTCGTCGAGCAGCTGACGACCGGCGAGCTCGACTTCGCCGGCGAGGACCCCGACGCCCCCGGCAACTATCCCCGCATCCTCTCGATCTGGCGGGCCAACCTGCTCGGCTCCTCGGGCAAGGGCCACGAGTACTTCCTCAAGCACCTGCTCGGCACCGACTCCTCGCTCCGCGCGGTCGAGACCCCCGAGGGTCAGCGCCCCGTCGACGTGAGGTGGCGCGAGCAGGCACCCGAGGGGAAGCTCGACCTGCTGATGACGATCGACTTCCGGCAGACCAGCACCACGGTCTTCTCCGACGTCGTCCTGCCGGCCGCCACCTGGTACGAGAAGCACGACCTCAACACCACCGACATGCACCCGTTCGTGCACTCGTTCAACCCCGCCATCGCTCCGCCGTGGCAGACCCGCACCGACTGGGACGCCTGGCAGACGATCGCGGAGAGGTTCAGCGAGCTCGCCGCCACCCACCTCGGTGTCCGGCGCGACGTGGTGGCTGTGCCGCTCACCCACGACACCCCCGACGCGATGGCCAACCCGCACGGTGTCGTCCGCGACTGGAAGAAGGGCGAGTGTGCCCCGCTCCCGGGGGTCACGATGCCCAGGCTGGTCGAGGTCGAGCGCGACTACGGCGCGGTCTCCGAGAAGATGAACGCGCTCGGGCCGCTGGCTGACACCCTGGGCGCGACCACCAAGGGCGTCACCTTCGACCTCGGCGCGCAGGTCGACTACCTGCGCCAGAAGAACGGGCCGGTGCGCGGCGGCGTCGCCGACGGTCGTCCGTCCCTGAAGCGCGACGTCCACGTGTGCGAGGCCATCCTCGCCCTGTCCGGTACGACGAACGGTCACCTGGCCACCCAGGGGTTCAAGACCCTCGAGAAGCGCACCGGCGTCCGGCTGGCCGACCTGGCCGAGGAGCACGAGGGCAAGCAGATCACCTTCGCCGACACCCAGGGCCCGCCGGTCCCGGTGATCACCTCACCGGAGTGGTCGGGGTCGGAGACCGGCGGTCGGCGCTACTCGCCGTTCACGATCAACGTGGAGCGCAAGAAGCCCTGGCACACCCTGAGCGGGCGGATGCACTTCTACCTCGACCACGACTGGGTCACCGAGCTCGGCGAGGGCCTGCCCGTCTACCGCCCACCGCTGAACATGGCTGCGCTGTTCGCCGAGCCGCACCTGGGCGACGTGTCCGACGGCACGGACGGCCGGGTCGAGGGCCTGACGGTGCGCTACCTGACGCCCCACAACAAGTGGTCGATCCACTCGGAGTACCAGGACAACCTGTTCATGCTGTCGCTCTCGCGCGGCGGCCAGACCATCTGGATGAGCGACCGGGACGCCGCGAAGGTCGGCATCGAGGACAACGACTGGATCGAGGCCGTCAACCGCAACGGCGTCGTCGTGGCGCGGGCGATCGTCTCGCACCGGATGCCCGAGGGGACCGTGTACATGTACCACGCGCAGGACCGGCTGATCGACGTACCGCTCGCCGAGACCTCAGGCAAGCGGGGCGGCATCCACAACTCCCTGACCCGGATCCTGGTCAAGCCCACCCACCTGGTCGGCGGCTACGCCCAGCTGAGCTTCGCGTTCAACTACCTCGGCCCCACCGGCAACCAACGCGACGAGGTCACCGTCATCCGCAAGCGCTCGCAGGAGGTGACCTACTGATGAAGGTCATGGCCCAGATGGCGATGGTGATGAACCTCGACAAGTGCATCGGCTGTCACACCTGCTCGGTGACCTGCAAGCAGGCGTGGACCAACCGCTCCGGCACCGAGTACATCTGGTTCAACAACGTCGAGACCCGCCCCGGCCTCGGCTACCCCCGCACCTACGAGGACCAGGAGAAGTGGCAGGGCGGCTGGGAGCTCAACCGCCGCGGACGCCTGAAGCTCAAGGCCGGTGGCCGGTTCAAGAAGCTGATGACGATCTTCTCCAACCCGAAGCTCCCCTCGATCGGCGAGTACTACGAGCCCTGGACCTACGACTACGCCACGTTGACCGACGCCCCGGCCCAGGAGCACACCCCGGTGGCGCGGCCCAAGTCGCTGATCTCGGGCAAG
>JAHEXO010000432.1 GCA_023252065.1 Nocardioides sp.
AGCAACGGCCGGCAGATCCTGGTCTACAAGGACATGGGCCTGGTCTCGCAGGTCTTCGACGACTCGACGCTGGAGTCGCTCAAGGGCCACCTCGCGATCGGCCACGCGCGCTACTCCACGACCGGCGCGAGCACCTGGCAGAACGCCCAGCCGACGTTCCGCCCCACCGACGACGGCTCGATCGCGCTCGGCCACAACGGCAACCTGATCAACACCCACGAGATCCAGCAGATGGTCGCCGACCTGCCGGTGCCCTCCGGCGAGCTCGAGCTCCACGGCCGCGGCGTCGAGGAGTCGACCAACGACACCTCGCTGGTCACCGCGCTCCTCGCGCACCACCCCGACACCACGCTCGAGCAGCGCGCCCTCGAGGTGCTGCCGCAGCTGCGCGGTGCCTTCTCGTTCGTGTGGATGAACGAGCACACGCTCTACGCCGCCCGCGACGCCCAGGGCATCCGTCCGCTGGTCCTCGGCCGTCTCGAGCGGGGTTGGGTGGTCGCCAGCGAGGACGCCGCCCTGGCCACGGTCGGCGCCAGCGTCGTCCGTGAGGTCGAGCCCGGCGAGCTGATCGTGATCGACGAGAACGGGCTTCGCTCCCACCACTTCGCCGAGCCCGACCCCAAGGGCTGCGTGTTCGAGTACGTCTACCTCGCCCGCCCCGACGCCACCATCAGCGGCCGGAGCGTCCACCAGGCACGCGTCGAGATGGGGCGACAGCTCGCCCGCGAGTTCCCCGTCGACGCCGACCTGGTGATGCCGGTGCCGGAGTCGGGCACCCCGGCCGCATCGGGCTACGCCGAGGAGTCGGGCATCCCGTTCGGCCAGGGCTTCGTCAAGAACGCCTACGTCGGTCGCACGTTCATCCAGCCCAGCCAGACCCTCCGCCAGCTCGGCATCCGGCTCAAGCTCAACGCACTCGACCACATGGTCCGCGGCAAGCGGCTCGTGGTCGTCGACGACTCGATCGTCCGGGGCAACACCCAGCGCGCCCAGATCCGCATGCTCCGCGAGGCCGGCGCCGCCGAGATCCACGTCCGGATCAGCAGCCCGCCGGTGAAGTGGCCCTGCTTCTACGGTATCGACTTCGCCACGCGTGCCGAGCTGATCGCCAACGGCCTCGACGTGGCCGAGATCGCCGCGAGCGTGGGCGCCGACAGCCTCGGCTACATCTCCCTCGACGGCATGATCGCCGCCACCGGCCAGCAGCCCGGCAGCCTCTGCCTGGCCTGCTTCACCGGCGAGTACCCCGTGCCGCTGCCCGACGAGAGCCTCCTCGGCAAGCACCTGCTCGAGGTCAGCCTCAACTCGCCCGTGACCGGTCGGGCCCTTCCCGTGCTCAACAACCCCTGACCTGCCCCACCACCTCACAGGACGCCCGTGACCGAGCACACGCAGCCCACCCAGCTCAGCCCGCAGTCGGCCTACGCCGCCGCGGGCGTCGACATCGAGGCCGGCGACAAGGCGGTCGAGCTGATGAAGGCGTGGGTCGCCAAGACCGACCGCCACGAGGTGATCGGGTCGCTCGGCGGCTTCGCCGGGCTGTTCGACGCCTCGGCGCTGGCCCGCTACAGCCAGCCCCTGCTCGCGACCTCGACCGACGGCGTCGGCACCAAGGTCGCCATCGCCCAGGCGATGGACGTGCACGACACCATCGGCTTCGACCTGGTCGGCATGGTCGTCGACGACCTCGTCGTGTGTGGTGCCGAGCCGCTCTTCATGACCGACTACATCGCCACCGGCCGGGTCGTCCCCGAGCGGATCGCGGCGATCGTCAAGGGCATCGCCGAGGCCTGCGTCGAGGCCGGCTGCGCCCTCCTCGGTGGAGAGACCGCCGAGCACCCCGGGCTGATGGAGCCCGACACCTACGACGTCGCAGGTGCCGCCACCGGGGTCGTCGAGGGCCCGAGGCTGCTCGGCCCGGGCCGGGTCCGTCCCGGTGACGTCGCCGTGGCGATGGCCTCCAGCGGCCTGCACTCCAACGGCTACTCCCTGGTCCGCCACGTCCTGCTCGACCAGGCCGGCTGGACGCTCGACCGCCACGTCGACGAGCTCGGCCGGAGCCTGGGCGAGGAGCTGCTCGAGCCGACCCGGCTCTACGCCCAGCCCTGCTTGGCCCTCGCCCGCGAGACCGGCGTCCACGCGATGGCCCACATCACCGGCGGCGGCCTCGGCGCCAACCTCGCCCGCGTCGTCCCCGAGGAGCTCACGGTCCGGCTCGACCGCAGCACCTGGACCCCCGCGCCCGTCTTCGACGTCGTACGCCGGGTGGGCTCGCTCTCGCAGGACGACCTCGACGCCACGCTCAACCTCGGCGTCGGCATGGTCGCCCTCCTGCCTCCCGACGACGTCGACCGCGCGGTGGCCACGCTCGACCGCTTCGGGGTCCGCGCCTGGCCGATCGGCGTGGTCGAGGTCGCCGGCGCCGCCGACGGCGGGCAGGTCAGCCTGGCCGGCGCCCACCCCGGGTGGGGTTCCTGACCGTCCGTCCGGTGGCTTCCCGGGGCTGATCCGGGCCCGGGATCGTCGAAACTTCGTCCATTTCGGGCGCGGGTGTGCGGGAACAGCCAGGCATTGGGTAGCGTTGCCCCCACGACGACATGACCGAACAGACCGGTGCCACGGTGACTTACCCCTGGCCCGGCCCAGAGTGCGAGGGGGTCGACCCTATGGGGCGCGGCCGAGCTAAAGCCAAGCAGACGAAGGTCGCGCGCGACCTGAAGTACCGCACTCACGATGCGGACTTCGGGGCACTGGCCCGCGAGCTGCACGGCGAGACCGACACCGAGGCGACCGACGAGGCGGAGGACGACCTCGCAGACGAGTGGTCGGACTACGCGGAGCCCTCGCGCGACTGACTCGGTCCGTCACCACCCCTGACCCTCGGTCAGGGGTTTCCGCGCGCTCCGACCCGTTCCTCAGCGAGGGGTGGGCAGCCACATGCCCCGGAGGCGACCGACGTCGCGCATCCGGCGCTCGGCGAGCCGGTCGGCCGCCTCGGCCGGCGTGATCGAGTCGCCGGCGGCGAGCTCGAAGACGGCCTTGGTGGTCTCGTAGATCCCCGACGCGCGCTGCTCGGCCCGCTCGAAGCTGAAGCCCTCGAGCTCGTCGGCGACCTGGATCAGGCCGCCGGAGTTCACGCAGTAGTCCGGCGCATAGAGGATGCCGCGGTCGGCGAGGGCCTTCTCGATGCCCGGGTGGTCGAGCTGGTTGTTGGCGGCCCCGCACACGATCGTCGCTGTGAGCACGTCGACGACCGCGTCGGTCAGCGCGCCGCCCATCGCGCACGGTGCGTAGATGTCGAGGTCGGCCCGCACCAGCGCGTCGGTGTCGGCGGCGGCGGTCGCGCCGTACTGCTCGACCAT
>JAHEXO010000433.1 GCA_023252065.1 Nocardioides sp.
AAGGCTTCAGGGACACCCGGGCCGGGACCCGGGTGCCGGCGACGTCGATCTCGAACGATCCCTCGGCCAGGGCGGCGGTGGTGATCGCCTCGTCGCGCTCGATGCCGGCGATCCCGCAGGCGGCGCCGAGGGAGTGGCCGAAGCCGCCGCTGCGGACGTGGCCGACGGGGTCTCCGTCCCAGTAGACCGGCTCGTCGCCGTAGAGGTCGTGGTCGGGCGAGGTGAGGAGCACGTTGACCAGGCGACGGCGGGGCGGACCCGACTCGCGCTGCTTCATCAAGGCATCCCGGCCGACGAACCCGCCCGGCTTGTCCCACGCGACGGCGAAGCCGAGCCCCGCCTCGAGCGGGGTGTCGGTGGAGTCGATGTCGTGGCCCATGTCGCGGAAGGCCTTCTCCAGCCGCATCGTCTCCAGAGCTCCGACCCCGGTCGGGCGGAAGCCGACGTCGGCGCCGACCTCCCGCAGCTGTTCGTAGAGGGTGGCGCCGAACTCGGTCGGCACCAGCAGGTCCCAGCCCAGCTCGCCGACGTAGGTGACCCGCAGTGCCCACAGCGGGGTGTACCCGAGCTCCACCCTCTGCGCGGTGAGGTAGGGGAACGCCTCGTCGGACCAGTCGTCGGGGCTCAGCTGCTGCAGCACCTCGCGCGACCTCGGCCCCTGCACCGACAGCAGAGCGTGCCCGCTGGTCACGTCGGTGACGACGACGTGCTCATCCTCGCGGGTCTGCCGACGGATCCATGCCGGTACGCGACGGTGGATGGTGTCACCGCTGATCACGACGTAGACGTCCTCGGCCAGCCGGGTCACGGTCACGTCGGCGATGATCCCGCCGTGCTCGTCGAGCCACTGGGTGTAGACGACCCGGCCGACGGGGGTGTCCACGTCGTTCGCGCAGACGCGGTTGAGCACCGCCCGCGCGTCGGGCCCCTGCACGAGGTGGTGAGACATCAGCGACAGGTCGAAGATCGCGAGCGAGTCGCGTGCCTGGAGGTGCTCCGCACGGGTGCGCTCGAAGGCCTCACCACGCGCGAAACCCCACTCGACGGTGGGGGTGACGCCGGGGCCGGCGAAGTAGTCGGGGTACTCCCAGCCACTCGTGGCGACGAAGTGGGCGCCGTCGGCCACGTGCTGGGGATGGTACGGCGACCGGCGTACGTCGCGTCCCCTGCGGTTCTGGGCGTTCGGCCAGGACAGGTCGTTGAGCAGGAAGCCGAGCCGCTCGACGGTGCGCTCCTTGCGGAACAGCCGGGTCGCCTGGAACTCGTGCGCCCGGTCCACGCCGACAGCGGTGACGTCGAGCGGCGGCTGCCCCTCGATCAGCCACTGCGCCATCATGTGGCCCAGGCCGCCGCCGGAGAGGATGCCGACGGAGTTCAGGCCGCACGCGAGGTAGAGGTTGTCGACCTCGGGCGACTCCCCCAGCATCGGCGAGAGGTCGTCGGTGAAGCTCTCCGGCCCGCAGAACAGCGTGCGGATCCCGGCCTCCTCGAGAGCCGGGAACCGCCGCATCGCGACCTCGAGGAAGGGCGCCATCCGGTCCCAGTCGGGCGGGAGGACGGCAAAGGCGCTGTCGCGCGGCGTACCGTCCAGCGACCACGCAGCGGCCACCGGCTCGAACATGCCGACCAACAGGCCGCCACCCTCCTCGCGGTAGTAGCCGTAGGCCTCACCGTCCTCGATCACGGGCACCGACTCCGGCGTGACGCCGTCGATGGGCTCGGTCAGCAGGTAGTAGTGCTCCGCGGCCTGGAGCGGCACGGTGACGCCCGCCTTGGCCGCCAGCTCGCGACCCCACAGCCCGGCCGCGAGCACGACCTTCTCGCACTCGACGTCGCCCCGCTCCGTGCGTACGCCGACCACCCGTCCGCGCTCGAGGACGAAGCCGGTGACCTCCGTGTCCTCGAAGATCCGCACGCCGCGCTGCCGCGCGCCCTTGGCCAGGGACATCGTCACGTCGACCGGGTTGGCCCGGCCCTCGTCAGGGGTCCAGAAGCCGTGCACCACGTCGTCGGCCCGCATCAGCGGGACCAGGTCGGCCACCTCGCGCGGCGACAGCACCTCCTTCGTCATCCCGACCGAGCGCATGTACGCCGTCTCGCGGCGCAGGCTCTCGTCCGCCCGCGCCGTGGTCGCCAGCTGGAGGTAGCCGCACTGACGGAACCCGGTGGAGAGCCCCGTCTCCCCCTCCAACCGCGCGTACAGCTCCGCGGAGTAGCGCGCCATCCACAGCGCGTCCTCGGTCGTCCCACCCGAGACCACCTCGCCCGCCGCGTGCCAGGTCGTCCCGGAGGTCAGCTGCTTGCGCTCCAGGAGCACCACGTCGGTCGCGCCGAGCAGAGCCAGGTGATAGGCGATCGACGTACCGACCACGCCACCTCCGACGACGACGTACTGCGCCCGACTGGGCAGGTCGCCGGACGAGCCAGCTGACGAGCCGGCCTGGGCGGCAGCGGGGTTGATGGCAGTGAAGTCGAGCGACATGGAGGCACCCTCCCACTGTTTGAACCGCTGTTCAATGAGTCTTGGCCGTCGACGTCGGCTGAGGCAGGCTGGGCTCGTGCCGTCAGCCTCTCGGGACCCCTACACGACCAGGCCGCTGACCCCGGACACCTGGGATGACTTCGCTGCCCTCGTCGAGGCCAACAACGGCGTGTGGGGCGGATGCTGGTGCATCGGGTTCCACCCCGAGGGCATCACCCGCGGCAGCACGCCGGCCGACCACCGAGAGGCCAAGCGCGCGCACGTCGACCAGGGCACCGTTCACCAGGTGCTCGTGTACGACGAGGACACCTGCGTCGGCTGGATCCAGTACGGCCCGACGATCGAGGTCGCCACGATCAAGAACCCGCGGGCCTACGAGAAGGAGCTCGTCGAGCTCCCCGACTGGCGGATCGGGTGCGTGTTCACCGACGGCAAGCACCGCGGTCAGGGCGTCGCTCGGGCCGGGCTGGCCGGCGCGCTGACCGCCATCGGCAAGGCCGGGGGCGGCACCGTGGAGGCCTACCCCGAACAGCTGGAGGGGCGCGGCCACCAACGGGGCGCCTACCTGCACACGGGCCCCGAGACCCTGTTCGAGGAGTTCGGCTTCGTCCGCGACCGTCGGATCGCCACGTGGCGCTGGGTCATGCGCACCACGGTGGCGGACCGTAGCACCCGCTGAGGCCGACCGCCGTCAGCGGCGACTGCCGACGTCGATACATGGGCTGTCCTCCGGATGAGCAAAAGAGGTCCCGAGGCACTGGCTTGGCAGGGGAATCTGCTCCGGGTTGCGCCCGATGTCAACAGTTGCGCCCTCCGCAACAAGGCTTCCAGGCGGCGTGACGGCCGTCACGCGGCCTACGATGGCCACGACCGAC
>JAHEXO010000434.1 GCA_023252065.1 Nocardioides sp.
CAGGCCGAGGTGGCGGTGGTGCCCGGGGAGGCGTTCGGGACGCCCGGCTACCTGCGGTTGTCCTACGCGCTCGGCGACGACGACCTCGTCGAGGGGATCACCCGGCTGCAGAAGCTCTTCGCCTGAGGTGGAGACCGGTCCGCGCCTCGGTTTCAAGACGGTCGCTGAGCGACCTCCTCAACCAGCGGCAGGCGGTGCGGAGCGAGCTCGTCAACCGGCGGGGGCCGAGGTGCCGCGGGACCTGCGTACGTTGCCCAAGGCTCACCTGCACCTGCACTTCACCGGCTCGATGCGGCACGCCACGCTGCTCGAGCTGGCCGAGCGCGACGGGATCCAGCTGCCCGACTCGCTGGTGAGTGAGTGGCCGCCGCAGCTCTCGGCGGCCGACGAGAAGGGCTGGTTCCGCTTCCAGCGGCTCTACGACGTCGCGCGGTCGGTGCTGCGCACGGAGGACGACGTACGCCGGCTGGTGCGCGAGGCGGCCGAGGACGACGTCCGCGACGGAGGCCGGTGGCTGGAGATCCAGGTCGACCCGTCGGGGTACGGCGCGCGGTTCGGCGGGATCACGGCCTTCACCGACCTGGTGCTCGACGCCGTCCGCGAGGCCTCGGTCGGCACCGGGCTCGAGATCGCGGTGGTGATCGCGGCCAACCGCACGCGCCACCCGCTGGACGCGCGGACGCTGGCACGGCTCGCCGGGCAGTACGCCGGCCGCGGCGTCGTCGGGTTCGGGCTCTCCAACGACGAGCGCCGCGGCGTGACCTCGGAGTTCGCCCCGGCGTTCCGGATCGCGGAGCGCGCCGGGCTGCTGCTGGTGCCCCACGGCGGCGAGCTGATGGGGCCGGCGTCGGTGCGCACCTGCGTCGACGAGCTCCACGCCGGCCGGCTCGGCCACGGGATCCGGTCCGTCGAGGACCCCGACCTGCTGGCGCAGCTGGTCGACGCCGGGGTCGCCCTCGAGATCTGTCCGGTGTCCAACGTCGCCCTGGGCGTCTACTCCGACCTCACCTCGGTGCCGCTGCCGACCTTGCTCGAGGCGGGCGCCACGGTCGCGCTGGGCGCCGACGACCCGCTGCTCTTCGGGTCCCGGCTCGCGGCCCAGTACGCCACCATGCGCGCCGCCCACGAGCTCACTGACGCCGACCTGGCCGGGCTGGCTGCGATGTCGGTCCGCGCGTCGTGCGCACCCGACGACGTGAAGGCGACGGCGCTCGCCGACGTGGATGCCTGGCTGTCCACCCCGTCGGCTTCTGCCACCATGTCGCCATGAGTGACGACGACCTCTGGTCCCGCACGCCGTCTCCGGAGGACGAGCCCCAGCCCGACGAGCCGTCGCCGGAGGCCCCGCCGGTGTCCGACGAGACGCAGCCGCTGAGCGGGCTCGGCGCCCAGCCCGAGGCCGCGGCGGAGGTCGAGCCGCCCCCGCCTCCCCCGCCCCCGTCGGGCCATGTCCCGCCTCCGGCGAATCCCTACGGCGCACCGAGCGAGCACGCCGCTCCCCCCGCGCAGAACCCCTACGGCCCGACGACGCCCTACCCCATGTCGCCGCCGGCCTACGGCCAGCCCTACGGCCAGCAGCCCGACCCCGCGCAGCCCTACGGCGCGCCCGACGGACAGCCCGGCGGCGCCTACCCGCCCCCTCCGGTCAACCCCTACCCGCAGCCCGGCTCCTTCGACCAGCAGCCGCCGCCCAGCCCCTACGGGTCCCCCTACGCCCCGGCATACGCCGGCGGGACGGTGCCGGACCACCCGTCGGCGACGACGGCGATGGTGTTCGGGATCATCGGCCTGGTCGGCATGTTCATCTGCCAGGTCCTGCTGTTCTTCTCGCCGGTCGCGTGGGTCATGGGCTCGCGCGCGGTCAAGGAGATCGACCGTGAGCCGGGCCGCTACACCGGCCGGGACAAGGCCGTGGCCGGCAAGGTGATGGGCATCATCGGCACCGTCGTGCTGGTGCTGGGCATCGCGGCGCTCGTGGCCGTCTTCGCCTTCGCGGTCTCGTCGGGCTCGTCGAGCAGCTACTGACGCCTGCTGCCACTGACCGGACGGTCAGAGCTCGCAGCCGACCAGCACCGGCTCGTTGACGAGCCGGATGGCGAACCGGTTCTCGACGCCGTCGCGGATCTCGCGGGCCAGGGCGAGCAGGTCGGCGGTGGTCGCGTCTCCACGGTTGGTCAGGGCCAACGTGTGCTTGGTCGACAGCCGCGCCGGTCCGTCGCCGTACCCCTTGCCGAAGCCGGCGTGCTCGATCAGCCAGGCCGCGCTGGTCTTGACCAGGCCGTCGGCCTGTGGCCAGGCAGGGGCACCTTCCGGCAGGGCATCGGCGGCCACGACCGGGTTGGTGAAGAACGACCCGGCGCTCCAGGTGTCGTGGTCGGCCGGGTCGAGCACCATCCCCTTGGCGCGCCGGAGCCCGAGCACGGCCTCGCGGACCTCCGCCATCGGGGCCCGGGCACCGGGCTCGACCCCCAGCGCGCGAGCCAGCTCGGCGTAGGCCACGGGGGCGCCCAGCTCGCCCTGTCGGAGCTGGAAGGTGACCTCGAGGACCACGTGACGCCCGGGGTCGGCCTTGAACCGGCTGGTGCGGTAGCCGAAGCCGCAGTCGGCGGTGGCGAACGTGCGGAGGCCGCGCAGCTTGCGGTCCCAGACCCGGACCGACGCGAGGGTCTGGGAGACCTCCTGGCCGTACGCACCGACGTTCTGGATCGGGGTGGCTCCGACCGAGCCGGGAATGCCCGAGAGTGCCTCGAGCCCGACCCAGCCCCGCTCGACGGCGGTGGCGACGCACGCGTCCCACGACTCCCCGGCGGCGACGGTCACGACCACGCCGCCGCAGGTCGGGTCGCCCCCTTCGTGGTCGGCCCGGATGCCCGAGGTGGCGACCTCGACGACGGTGCCGGCGAACCCGTCGTCCGCGACGACCAGGTTGCTGCCGCCGGCGAGCACGAGGAGCGGCTCACCCGCCTCGTCGGCGCGCCGCGCGGCGTCGAGCAGGTCGGCCTCCGTGGTGGCACGTGACCAGGACCGAGCCGGCCCGCCGAGCCGCAGCGTGGTGTGGTCGCGCAGTCGCTCGGTGGGGACCTCAGCCACGCAGGACCACCGTCGGGTTGCCGAGGACGGCCTCGTCGCCGCAGGTGACGGTGAGGCGCAGGGTGCGCTCGTCGCGCCACTCTCCCGCGATCCACACCTCGGTGCCGTCGGCCGGCACCACCACGGGCCGGGTGAACTTCGCACCGAGCTCGGCGATCCGGCCCGGCTCGCCGAGCTGCTCGTCGACGTAGCGGGCGGCCAGCGCCAGGGTGAACATGCCGTGGGCGATCACGTCGGGCAGACCGACGCTGCGGGCCACCTCGG
>JAHEXO010000435.1 GCA_023252065.1 Nocardioides sp.
CGCCGGACGCAGCCGCAACGACCAGGTCGCCACGCTGTTCAAGGCCTACCTCCGCGACCAGGCCGGAGCCGTCTCCGCCCTGCTCCTCGACCTCGTCGAGGTGCTGGCCGCCCGGGCCCGTGACCACCTCGACGTGGTGATGCCCGGCCGGACCCACCTCCAGCACGCCCAGCCGGTGCTGCTCTCCCACCACCTCCTGGCCCACGCCTGGCCGCTGCTGCGCGACGTCGCGCGGCTCCGCGACTGGGACGCCCGCGTGGCCGCGGACTCGCCGTACGGATCGGGAGCCCTCGCCGGCTCCAGCCTCGGCCTCGACCCGCGCGCGGTCGCCCACGAGCTCGGCTTCACCGACTCCAGCCCCAACTCCATCGACGGCACGGCCGCGCGCGACTTCGTGGCCGAGTTCGCCTTCGTCGCCGCGATGACCGGGGTCGACCTCAGCCGCCTGGCCGAGGAGGTCGTGATCTGGACGACCGCGGAGTTCGGGTTCGCCCACCTCGACGACGCCTACTCCACGGGGTCGAGCATCATGCCCCAGAAGAAGAACCCCGACATCGCTGAGCTCACCCGCGGCAAGTCCGGCCGCCTGATCGGCAACCTCACCGGCCTCCTCGCCACCCTCAAGGGCCTTCCGCTGGCCTACAACCGCGACCTGCAGGAGGACAAGGAGCCCGTCTTCGACTCGGTCGACACGTTGCTGCTGGTGCTCCCGGCCGTGACCGGGATGGTCGCGACCCTCACCTTCGACACCGCGCGGCTGGCCGCCTTGGCGCCGGCCGGCTTCTCGCTGGCCACCGACGTGGCCGAGTGGCTGGTGCGCCAGGGCGTCCCGTTCCGCGAGGCCCACGAGCTGTCCGGTGCGTGCGTGCGCCGGTGCGAGGAGCTCGGCTGCGACCTGACCGACCTCGACGACGCCGAGCTCGCCGCGATCTCGCCCCTGCTCACGCCCGCGGTCCGCGAGGTCCTCACGGTCGAGGGCTCGGTCGCCTCGCGCTCCGGCCGCGGCGGTACGGCGCCTGCTCGGGTCCGCGAGCAGCTCACCGAGCTCGCCGCGCGCGTGCAGAGCGCCCGTGGCACCTGACCTCCTGCGGCTCCTGTCCGGGCCCGTCCTCGACGCGGCCCCGCGGCTCCTCGGCGCGGTGCTCCGGCACGGCGAGGTCGCTTGCCGGCTGACCGAGGTGGAGGCCTACGACGGCACGCACGACCCCGGCTCGCACGCCTACCGCGGCCGGACAGCCCGCAACGCGGTGATGTTCGGGCCTCCTGGCCACCTCTACGTCTACTTCACCTACGGGATGCACTGGTGCGCCAATGTCGTGTGCGGTCCCGAGGAGACGCCGAGTGCCGTGCTGCTGCGCGCCGGTGAGGTGGTCGACGGACTCGACCTCGCCCGCTCACGTCGTACGACGGCCCGGCACGACCGCGCCCTCGCTCGCGGCCCCGCGCTGCTGTGCCAGGCCCTCGGGATCGATGCGACGGCCAACGGCCACGACCTCAGCACCGCACCCCTCACCCTGACGCTGGCCGACGAGGCCGCGACCGACGTGATGACCGGGCCCCGCGTCGGTCTGCGGCTCGCCGCCGACCGGCCGTGGCGATTCTGGCTCACCGATGACCCCACGGTCAGCACCTACCGCCCGGCGGCGCCCCGTCCGCGCCGGCGCCCGGCCACCCCCTAGGGTCGCGGGGTGGGGGTGCGGGCCTTTCTGGCGGACACGACACCGCTGGCCAACCCGCCCTTCCGGAGGCTCTGGTCGGCCAACATCATCACGGTCGTCGGCGCCCAGCTCACCGTGGTGGCGGTCCCGGCCCAGATCTACGCGATCACGCGGTCCTCGGCCTACGTCGGCCTCACCGGCGTGTTCGGCCTGGTCCCGCTCATCGTGTTCGGGCTCTGGGGCGGCGCGCTGGCCGACCACCGCGACCGCCGCTCGATCCTGCGGGTCACGACCGTCGGGCTGATCGTGACCAGCGCGTGCTTCTGGGGGCAGGCCGCTCTCGGCCTGGAGAACGTCTGGCTCCTGCTGATCCTGTTCTCGGTCCAACAGGCGTTCTTCGCGATCAACCAGCCGACCCGCAGCGCCGTCCTGCCGCGCCTGCTGCCTCCCGCGCAGCTGCCGGCAGCCAACTCCCTGAACATGACCGTCACCGGTGCCGGAGCCATCGCGGGACCCCTCGTGGGCGGCGCCCTGATCCCCGTGCTCGGCTTCTCGGTGCTCTACCTCGTGGACACCCTGTCTCTCTTCGCGACGCTGTGGGCCGTCGTCCGGCTGCCGAAGCTGCCGCCGCTCGGCACCCCCTCAGGCACCCCCGGGCTCCGTGCGGTGCTCGACGGCTTCGCCTACCTCCGAGGGCACACGGTCTTGTTGATGAGCTTCGTGGTCGACATCATCGCGATGGTCTTCGGGCTGCCCCGGGCCCTCTTCCCGCAGGTCGCCCACCAGAGCTTCGGCGGCCCGATTGACGGCGGACTCGCTTTCGCCCTGCTCTTCGCCGGCATCCCGGCCGGGGCCGTCCTGGGCGGTGTGCTGTCCGGCTGGGTCTCCGGCGTACGGCGCCAGGGCCGGGCCGTGGTCTCGGCGATCATGGTGTGGGGGGTCGCGATGGCGGGCTTCGGGGTGGCGGTCGGCCTGGCGCCGCACGCCACCACGGCGATGCTCGTCGTCGCCGTCCTGGCTCTGATGCTGGGTGGAGCCGCCGACATGGCCTCGGCGGCGTTCCGGTCCTCGATGCTGCAGAGCGCCGCCGCGGACGACGTCCGCGGCCGCCTCCAGGGGGTCTTCATCGTGGTCGTGGTGGGAGGGCCTCGGATCGCCGACGTGCTGCACGGCGCCGTGGCCGTGTTCATCGGCCCGGCGTGGACGGCGTTCCTCGGCGGGGTGCTGGTCCTGGTGCTCGTGGCGGGCGCGGTCGCGCTCGCGCCGGCGTTCTGGCGCTACCGCGTGGGCGGGTCCGACCCGCCGGGATGACCCCGGTTTGAGCCGGCGCGGAGGCGTTGCTAGTCTTGTTCCTCGTCGCCTCGAGCGGCTCTCCTGCGGGAGGGCAGCCGGGTGGCCGAGACGAGCCGGTTCGGATTTGACGCCCATGGCGGCAGACCGGTAAGTTTTCTCAGGTTGCCCCCGAGTCGCCTCGCGAGAGGTTCCTCCGGTGCGCGTCTGATTTTTGAGAACTCAACAGTGTGTTTGTCGATGAATTGGTTTGTATGAAACTCCGTTCATCTGGTTCTGGCCTCTTTTTTGGGGGGTTGGGGTTGGGTGGTTGGGTTTTTTTGAGTTGACGAATGATAGTTCTGGCGATTGTTTGCTAGTTGTGTCGTTTTTTGGCTTGGATTGGTTTTTTGTTGGAAATGT
>JAHEXO010000032.1 GCA_023252065.1 Nocardioides sp.
GCTGTTGCCCAAACGTTGCCCAATAGGGGTTCAGATGCGTTGTCCGCGAGAGGGGCGAAACGAGAACGCGCAGGTCAGGCTGACCTTTGGATCGGCGCCCCCGGAAGGATTCGAACCTTCGCTCCCGCCTCCGGAGGGCGGTGCTCTATCCCCTGAGCTACGGGGGCTCGGGTGGGACGACCTTACAAGCGCACGGGGTGGAGTCGGAAACCGGCTCCCCGCCTCTGGTGCGGTACGTCGGGGGTCGGCTGGGCTGTGCGATAGTGCGGAGGTGAGAGCAGTCCACCGGCTGCTGACGATCGCCGGAGCGCTCCTGCTACTCACCGGCATCATCGCCGGAGTCGTGAACCGCGAGGTGCTCGACCCGCACCGGTTCTCGGCCCACGTGGACGCCATCCGCGTCGACCCGGCCGTCTCGCGCGAGCTCGGCGCCGTGATCACCGACCGGCTCCTCGAGGCGCAGCCCGACCTCACCGCGATCCGCCCGTTGCTGGAGGCGACGGCGGCCAGCGTGGTCGCGAGCCCGGCGCTCGGTGCGACAGTGCGCTCGGCGGGCGTCGGGCCGGTCTACCGCGGGCTCACCCACGGCGGCCAGGATTCGATCGTGCTGCGGCTGGCCGACGTCGCCGCCGTCGTGCTCGGCGTCGTGGCAGTGGCGGCGCCCGAGCAGCGTGTCGCGCTACCGGCCGAGCTCGACGTACGCCTGTCGCGGTTCGGCGGCCGAGGTGTGCCGGGGGAGCCGGTGACCTGGGTCCACCTGGTCGGCCTGCTCGCCTGGCTGCTTCCCCTGCTCGCGCTGCTCCTGCTGGCCGGAGCCGGGGCGACCGTAGGCGCGGAGGGACACGGCTGGCGCGACCGGCTGACCGGCGCCGCCGGCACCGTGGGCGGCGGTGCCCTGGGCGCCGGCGTCACCTTGTCGGTGCTCCTCGTCGTGACCGGCTTCGTGGTCGGTCGGTCTGCCACCTCCACCCTCACCGGCGCGCTCCGGAGCGCCGTCTGGGGCCAGCTCGACGGCGCCTTCTGGGCCGCGGCCGGTGTCGTCGCCGCGTCCGGCTACCTGTTGCTGCTCCTCGCCCGACCCGGTGTAGGACTGCGTGGAGACCTGAGCCTCACCGAGCGGGTCGCCCGGGCCTGGCGGCTCACCCTCGACCCCGGGCCGGGGCTCGAGGCTCGCATCGTCAGGGCCGGCTTCGTGGTCCTGGCCGGGGTCGCGCTGACCCTCCAGCCCCTCGAGGTCGTGCGCGCCCTGCTCTGGGGCATCGGCCTGGTCCTGCTGGTGATCGGCGTCGCGCTCGTCGCGCAGATCGTGGTCGGCGCGGTCCGCGCGGGCGTCGTACGACGCCACGTCGGGGCGCTGCTGCCCGACGACCTGCGCGTGACCCACGTCGCCGCGGTCGGGGCTCTCGTGGTGCTCGTCGCCTCCTTCGTCATCGGCGGGCGCCCCTCCGACCACGACCTCACCGCAGCGCTGGGCCAGGACACCACCACCTGCAACGGGTACGACGCGCTGTGCGCGCGCCCCTACGACGACGTCGCGTTCCCGGCCACCCACAACGCGATGTCGGCGGCGAACGAGCCCGGCTGGTTCTTCGCCGAGCAGCCGGACGGGATCGTGCCCCAGCTCGACCACGGCATCCGCGCCTTGCTCATCGACACCTGGTACGGCCAGCGCACCAACCGCCCCGGCATCATCGCGAACACCGACCACAGCCGCGCCGAGTCGCTGGCCGAGGCGCGAGCGTCGTTCGGCGAGGACGCCCTGCGCAGCGCGCTCCGGGTCCGTGACGCCCTGAACCTCACGCCGCGCGGACCGGTCGAGCCCTACCTCTGCCACGCCCTCTGCGAGATCGGGTCCACCCCCTGGCTGCCGTTGATGCGCCAGGTGCACACCTGGCTCGACGCCCACCCGCGCGAGGTCGTCACCTTCTTCATCCAGGACACCGTGAGCCCGGCCGACACCGCGAAGGTGTTCGACCGGGCCGGCCTGCTGCCCGAGGTCTACATGCCGACCGCGGCCGACGCCGCGGCCCAGCGTTGGCCGACGCTCGGGCAGATGGTCGACTCCGGCCAGCGCGTGGTGGTGCTGATGGAGAACCACGGCGGCGGTACGGCGTACCCCTGGCTGCTCGACGGCTTCCGCTGGGCCCAGGACACGCCGTTCCTCTTCCGGAAGCCGGCAGAGCTCAGCTGCGCGGCCAACCGGGGCACGCCGTCCAGCTCGCTGTTCCTGCTCAACCACTGGATCACCGACAAGTCGCGCGAGGTCTCCAACGCGACCCTGGTCAACGCGCGGGGTGTGCTGCTCCCGCGAGCCGAGCAGTGTCGCGACGAGCGCGGGAGGCAGCCGAACTTCGTCGCCGTCGACTTCTACGACCGAGGTGACCTGTTCGGGGTGGTCGACACGTTGAACGGCGTGGGCTGACGTGGCGGACGAGGACGTCGTGGCCCGCAGCAGGCGCTCGCCCTGGCTGACCCGCATCTTGCTGCTCGCGGCGTCCCTGGTCGTGACCTTCGTCGTGGTCCGGGTGATCGGGAAGATCGACTGGGCGTCGGTCTGGGACTCGCTCACCCACCTGGCCTGGTGGCAGCCGCTGGTCCTGCTGCTCGTCGTCGCGGTCCGCCAGGTGATGAGCGCCCTGCCGCTTGCCCTCTACATCCGCGGGCTCTCGGTCTACCGGGCGACGCTGAACGACCTCGGGGCGATCCTGATGGCCATGATCGCGCCGCCCCCGAGCGACCTGGCCCTGCGGGTCTCGATGTTCACGTCGTGGGGGATCTCGGCGGCCAAGGGGGTGGCCGGCGCGCTGATGAACACCCTGACGTTCTACGTCGTCCGGTTCGCCGCGCCCACGCTCGGCTTCCTGCTGCTGATCGCGCTGGGCCAGCCGGCCGGCTGGCGCTGGCTCGACCTGATCAGCATCGGGATCGCCCTGGTGATCCTGACCGGCATCCTGCTCGTGCTCCGCAGCGAGGCGCTGGCCCGTACCGTCGGCACGCGCAGCGGTCGCCTCGTGGGACGGTTCCGGCAGGGCGTCGACCCCGAGGCGTGGGCGAAGGCGTGCCTCACGTTCCGCTCCGACATCTCCGCGACGTTCCACCGCGGCTTCCCGCGCTCACTGCTCGCCGTCTCGGGGCTGCTGGCCGCGGACCTGACCGTCCTGGTCCTGAGCCTGCGCTTCGTGGGCGTCGGCGCGACCGACGTGTCGGTCGCCGAGATCGCCGTCGCCGACCTCTTCGCCTACCCGTTCACGATCTTCCCCTTCACCGGCATCGGCATCGTCGACGCGATGATCCTGGCCGCCCTGGTCGAGAGCGGGGGCCAGCAGATCGAGTCCGTCGCGGTGGCCGGCCTCATCGTGTGGCGGGTGTTCACCGTCGGGGTGCCGGTGCTGATGGGAGTCGTCGCGGTCGGCACCTGGCGGCGTGGGCTGAAGAGTCGGCCGGAGCCGGCCTAGGGCCTAGAGCTGCCAGACCAGCGGCACGACGACCATCGCCACCACGAACCACCAGACCATGATCGGCAGCCCGAGCCGCCAGTAGTCGCCGAACCGGTAGCCGCCCGGGCTCATGATCATCATGTTGCCGGGGGTGGCGATCGGGGTGAGCAGAGCGGCACACCCGGCCATCGCGACCACCATCAGGATCGGCTTGACCGACGTGCCGGTGGCCTGGGCGGCGGCGATCGCGATCGGGGTCACCACCAGCACGGTGGCGGTGTTGCTGACCACCTGGCCGAGGGCGCCGGTGAGCACGAAGATCGCGGCCAGCAGGAGGTAGGGGCGGCCGGTCCCGACGGCGTCGATCAGCCACGACGAGATCTGGTCGGCGGCGCCGCTGCTCTCGATCGCGGTCGACAGCGGGATCAGCGCGCCCACCAGTACGACCGTCTGCCACGAGATCGAGCGGTAGGCCTGGGGCACGGTGACCGCCTTGGTCAGCACCATCGCGCATGCCGCGACCAGCCCGGCGATGGCGGGCGGCACCTGCCCGGAGGCGAGCATCGCCACCAGTGCGCCCAGCACGATCACCGCCCGGGTGGCCTTCGCGCCCCACGGCACCGCCTGGCGTCGTACGACGTCGGGGGAGTCGACCAGCAGCACGTCGCGGTCGCGGTCGAGCTGGGCCAGGGCCGACCAGCGGCCGTGCACCAGGATCGCGTCGCCCTCGGCGAGCTCCATCGGGCCGGGTCCGAGGTCGCGCCCGAGCCGCTGCACGGCCAGGATCACCAGCTCGTGCTGGCGGCGCATCCCGGCGTAGACGGTCTCGCCGACCAGCCGCGAGCGAGGCGGTACGACGACCTCGGCCACGCCGGCCTCACGGCTGAGGAGGTCGCGGGCCCCGGCGGAGGTCATGCCGACGGCGAGCCGCGCGTCGACCGCCCACTGGGTGACCTCCTGCGGCGGGCCGGTCACCACGACCACGTCGTCGTCGTGCACCACGTCGAGCACCGGCGCCCGGTCGTCGCCCGACTCGACCGCCACCACGCGCACTCCGTCGTACGACGACACGTCGACGCCGCCGGTCGGTGTCCCGATCAGGGGCGAGCCGGAGCGCACCCGCAGGCGGTAGAACCCGTCGTCGCCGAGGTCGTAGTGGTCCTCGATCGTCTCGGCGTGCCGGCCGAGGTCGGGCGGCACGTGCTCGGGCTGTCGGGTCGGCAGCAGGCGGGGCCCCAGCACCAGGCAGATCACCACGGTGCCGAGCAGCAGCGGCAGCCCCACGAGGGCGAAGGAGAAGAACGGGAACGGACCGGCCCCGGCCTCGTCGGAGGCCTCGGAGACGATCACGTTGACCGGGCTGCTCATCAGCATCATCAGGCCGCCGGCACTGCCGGCGAACGCCACCGGCATCAGCAGCTGCGAGGGGGAGCGGCCGACCCGCTGCGCGAGCAGCACGACCAGGGGCAGCAGGGCCGCGACCGCGCCGTTGAGCGTGATCAGCGACGTCAGCAGCGCGGAGAGGAGGCACACCGCGACCAGGACCCGGCGGCGGTCGGTGCCGGCCCGGGCCAGCAGCCGCTGCCCGGCCCACGTCGTCACGCCGTTGGAGTCGATGCCCTCGCTGACCACGAACAGGGTGGCGATGAAGATGACGACCGGGTCGCCGAAGCCGGCCACCGCCTCCTGCGTGGTGACCAGCCCGGTCGCCCAGAGCCCGAGGGCCGCGCCGATGGCGACGACGCCGATCGGCAGCCGGTTCCAGATGAACAGCGCGACGACGACGCCGAGGACGACCAGCGCCTTGGTGGAGTCATCCATGGACGGGCACGGCTAGAGATGGACCGGCGCGCCGGGCCCCCACGGGATGCCGATGACGTACCACGCGACGAAGAAGAGGATCCACGCCACCAGCACCACGACCGTGTAGGGGATCATCATCGACACCACCGTCCCCATCCCGGCCGAGGCGCGGTAGCGCTGGCAGACCAGGATGATGAAGGGCAGGTAGACCATCAACGGCGTGATCACGTTGGCCGGACCGTCGCCCACGCGGTACGCCGCCATCACGGTCTGCGGTGCGATGCCGAGGTTGTAGAACAGCGGGATGAAGATCGGCGCCATGATCGCCCACTTGGGGATCACCCCCGGCATGATGATGTCGATTAGGAACACCAGCAGGATGAAGCCGACCAGCAGCGCGAGCGCCCCGATGTTGGCGTTCCCGAGCTGGTCGGCCAGCTTCGTGGCCACCACAGCGGAGATGTTCGAGTAGTTGAAGAACGTGATGAACTGCGCGATCAGCAGCATCAGGAAGATCAGCCCACCGAGACCGTTGAAGGTCTTGGTGATCGCGTTGATGACGTTGTTGCTGCCGACCAGGCTGTTGGCGCCGCGGCCGTAGCCGAGCCCGGCGGCCAGGAACAGCATCGAGATGATGAACAGCAGGCTGCCCATGAACGGTGAGTTGCCGAAGATCTCGCCGGTGTCGGGGTTGCGCAGGGGTGCGTTCGGCAGGACCGTCAGCAGCGTCACGATCGCCACCGCCACCAGGGTGTAGATGCCGGCCAGGCGCAGGCCCCGGGCCTCGTGGGCCAGCTCGTCGCCGGTCGGCACGTGGTCGACCGGTGCGTCAGCGGGCCGCTCCGCGGGGTCCCACCTGCCCATGCGGGGCTCGACGTACCGCTCGGTGAGCACCGTCATCACGATCGCGCAGAAGATCGTAGAGGCGATCGCGAAGTAGAAGTTCTGCGTGACGTTCAGTGGCGCGGCGTTGGGCGCGACGCCGCCCATGATCTCGTTGGTGACCTCGGTGATGATGCCGTCGGCCGGCGTGATCAGGACGTTGACGAAGAAGGCCGCGCTGACACCGGCGTACGCCGCGGCGATGCCGGCCAGCGGGTGTCGCCCGAGGCTGACGAAGGCCGCCGCCCCGAGCGGGATCAGCACCAGGTAGCCGGCGTCGGACGCCACGCTCGAGATCCCGCCGAGCAGCACGATGATGAACGTGATGGCGCTCGCCGGCGCCACCTGCACCATCTTGCGGATCAGGGCGGCGATCAGGCCGGCCTCCTCGGCGACGCCGACGCCGATCATCGCCACCAGGATCACCGCGACCACACCGAAGTCGTTGAAGTTCTGCACGACCGTGGTGAACATGTGGGCGATGCCCTCGCGGCTGAGCAGGCTCTTGACCTCGATGGTCTCCTGCTTCACCTGGTAGTTCGGCTCGACCGGCAGCGGCTCCATGTCGATCGACGGGTACGTCGAGCCGCCGTCGTCGTAGACCTGGCTGGCGCTGACGGGGTCGGGCTCGGCGACGTCGGTGGTGACGCTGACCCCGAACCACGAGAGCACCGCGGAGAGCAGGATCACGCCGACGATCAGGCCGAGGAAGATCATCGCCGGGTGTGGCACCTTGTTGCCGACGCGCTCGATCCAGCCGAGGAAGCCGCCGCCCTCCTGCGTCTCCTCCGCCGGGGTCTCGGCGGCACTCACCGGGAGCCCCCGACGGTCGGTGCGAACGTGGTCGCCAGCTCCAGGAGCAGCTTGGTGCCGAACCCGCTGGCCCCCTTGTTGCGCCAGGTCCGCGCGACCGGCTGCTGGGCCGTGCTCGCGATGTCGACGTGCGCCCAGGGGGTGTCGCCGACGAACTCGGCGAGGAAGAGCGCTGCGGTGATGGAGCCGGCGTTGATGCCACCCATGTTGGTCAGGTCGGCGATGGTCGAGTCGAGCTGGGCGCGGTAGGGCCGGTGGAGCGGGAGCTCCCAGACCGGCTCGTCGGCGACCTCGCCGGCCCGCTGCAGCAGGCCGATCAGGTCTCGGTCGTTGCCCATGACGCCGGCGATCTCGACCCCGAAGGTGCGCAGGCAGGCTCCGGTCAGGGTGGCGACGTCGACGATGGCGTCGACGCCGTCCTCGAGGGCCAGGCAGATCCCGTCTGCCATCACCAGCCGCCCCTCGGCGTCGGTGTTGAGCACCTCGACGGTGGTGCCGTTGCGCATCGTCAGCACGTCACCGAGCTTCATCGCCGAGCCCGAGGGCATGTTGTCGGTGCAGCAGAGGTAGGCCGTGACCGCGGTGGTGCAGCCCAGGTCGCGCAAGGCCGTCATCGCTCCGAGGATGGCTGCCGCGCCGGTCATGTCGTTCTTCATCTGGGCGTGCGACTCGTCGCTGGGCTTGAGGCTGATGCCGCCGGAGTCGTACATGATCCCCTTGCCCACCAGGCCCAGGTGTCCGGTGGGGGAGTCGGGGCGGTAGGTCATCTTGACCAACCGCGGCTCGTCGACGCTGCCGAGGTTGACACCGAGGATGCCGCCGCAGCCCATCTCGATCAGCTGCTGCTCGTCGTACACCTCGACCTCGACGCCGGCTGCCGGGCCGAGCTCCTGTGCGACCTCGCCCATCCGGGCCGCGGACAGGGTGGTGGCCGGGCAGTTGGAGAGGTCGCGGCTGATCGCGGCGGCGCGGGCGATGGCCTGCCCGCGCGCGACCCCTGTGCGCACCTCCTCCGCGACGGCCTCGGGTGCCACGATCGACAGCGACGTGAGGGTTGCCTCATCGCCACCGCGGCCCACGAAGAACCGCCAGCGGGCCAGCAGCACGCCCTCGACGACGACCTGAGCGAAGTCGCCGGGGGAGAGCGCCGTGGCGTCCGGCTCGGGCAGCTCCACGGCGAGCGTGAGGTGCTGCGGCACCGCCCGGGCGAAGCCTGCGGCCAGGTCGCGGACGGTCGTCAGGTCGACGTCGGCGGCGTCACCGACACCCAGCGCGACCAGCGCGCGTCCTCCCGCGCCGGGCAGCACGAGGGTCTGGCCCCGCGCTGCGCTGAACCCGGCCACGGCCAGGGCCGCGGCGTCGGTGCCGAGGTCGGGGGGAGTCTCGGCCCCCGCGACGACCGGTACGGCGAGTGCTGCGGCGGCGCCGACGTCCGGGACCGTGGTCACCACCGTCACCGTGGCCGGCGTCCGGACGGACGGCACGGGGTCGAAGTTGCCGCGGGCGGGGTTGTCCACCATGAGGTCTCCCTGAGCTTCCCTGTGGTGTGGCTGTGGTCGAGTGTTCAGTCAACCGCTAACCGGTCGCCGCCGACACCCCTGGGGGTGGGTGAGACAACCCGGGCCGTCAGGGGCCCTCAGGGGCCGTCAAGGGACGACGCTCGAGGCCAGCAGGTCGAGCCCGAGCCGCCGGGTGAGGTGGCGTGCCGCCAGCTCGCCGCGCACGCTGTTGCCCGTCGGGTCGATCAAGGGCGAGAAGGTCCCCAGGGCGCCCTTGCCGGGGGAGACGGTGACGATGCCGCCGCCGATCCCGCTCTTGCCCGGCATCCCGACGTCGAAGAGCCAGTCGCCGGAGGTCTCGTACATGCCCGCCACCGCCATCACCGCCAGCGTGGCGTGCGCCGTCTCCGGGTCGACCACGTGCTCGCAGGTCACCGGGTTGGTGCCGCCGTCGGCCAGGGTCGCGCCCATCACCGCGAGGTCGACGGCGGTGACCTGCAGGCAACTCTGCCGCGTGTAGAGCTCGACTGCGTCGCCGGGGTCTCCCACGAGGGCGCCCTGGCTGGTGAGCAGGTTGGCCAGCGCCCGGTTGCGGTGGTTGGTCGCCCGAGCCGACTCGAGGATGACGGCGTCCAGCTCGAGGTCACCCCCCGCGAACCGTGACAGCCCGGCGACCAGGGACTCCCACCGCTCCTCCAGGTCGGGCCCGGGCCACAGCGCGGTCGTGGCGATCGCGCCGGCGTTGACCATCGGGTTGGTGCGGCCCGCCGGGTCGCGCTCCACGGCGTACGCCGAGTTGAACGCGAGGCCGGTCGCGTTGACGCCCACGCGTCGGCGTACCTCCGCGACCCCGACGGCCTCACCGACCAGTGCGAAGACGAAGGGCTTCGAGACGCTCATCACCGTGAACGGCGTGTGCGCGTCGCCGGCGACGGCGCGCTCGCCGCTGACCGAGACGACCGCGAGCCCGAAGGCGTCGGGGTCCGCCTCGGCCAGGGCGGGGTAGACCCGCGCCAACGCGCCACCTTGCTCGTGCCGGAACAGCTCGTGGGTCTCGTCGAGCACCTGCTGCACGCGGTCGGGTGCTGGGAGGCGTCCGGAGGAGACGAACCGTTCGGGCGTGGTCACCTCAGCCCACCGACTCCAGCTCGACGCCGGTGCTCTCGTCGAGCATGCGCCGGGCCAGGTTCTCCAGGGCCTCCGCGAGGAGCACGTCGTCCTCGGCGCCCCAGTCGCTCAGCTCGCGGGCCAGCCAGCGCCGGCGTGCCTCGACGAGCAGCCGGAACTCCTCGCTCCCGGCCTCGGTCAGGGAGAGGGTGCTCCCGTGCTCGGCCAGCAGGCCGCGCTGCATCGCGCCCGCGAAGGCCGGCGCCAGCACCTCGGCCGGGACCCGCACCCGGTGCGCGATGTCGGCGAGGGTCGGCGTGGCGCCCAGCCGGGCGCGGACGTGGACCTGGGCCAGGCACCAGGCGTCCGCGAGCGCCAGTGTCGTCCCGGCGTCGCGCCACAACGTCACGACGTCGTCACGCGTGGCCTGCTGCATCAGCCGGCCGATGGCGACCTCCAGCCGGCGTACCCGGTCACTGTCCTCGGGCATCCCGAACGCGTCCCCGACGTCGGAGGTGCTCACGCGGCTGCTGCCGCGCAGCGGCACCTCCTTGAGGAACCAGGCGAGCGCGAAGGCCACCAACGCGACGGGGACGGCCGAGAGGAACACGACGTGCAGGGCATGGGCGTAGGCCTGCACGATGTGGGTGATCTGGTCCGCGGGGTAGGAGTGCAGGCCCGCAGGGGTCGTGGTCCTCGCCGGGTCGACGCCCGGCGAGGCGGCGTACGCCGCGGGGAGCCGGTGGGCGAGGACGTTGGCGTAGATCGTGCCGAAGATGGACGCCCCGAACGAGCTGCCCAGGGTGCGGAAGAAGGTCACGCCCGACGTGGCGACGCCGAGGTCGCGATAGGCCGCGGTGTTCAGGACGATGATCGTCAGCACCTGCATGCACAGACCGATCCCGGCGCCGAGCACCAGCATGTAAACCGCCCGCACGCCCCACGGCGTCGACTCGTTCATCC
>JAHEXO010000436.1 GCA_023252065.1 Nocardioides sp.
TCGGCAAGGTGCTGAAGCGGGTGCTGCGCCAGTCCGGGACGGCCGAGTGAGGCCGGACGAGCTGCTGCGCTCGCTGCGCCTGCCTGTCGTCGCTGCCCCGATGTTCCTCGTGTCAGGGCCCGAGCTCGTCGTCGCCGCGGCGCGCGCCGGCATCCTCGGGGCGTTCCCCACCCAGAACTGCCGGACGCCCCAGCAGCTCGACGAGTGGCTGGGGGCGATCGCCTCGGGTGCGGGCACGGCGCCCTGGGCGGCCAACCTCATCACCCACCGGACCAACCGCAGGCTCGCCGACGACCTCGCCCTCGTCGCGGAGCACCAGCCGCCCGTCGTCATCACCGCGCTGGGCTCACCACGACCGGTCATGGAGGTCGTCAAGGGCTACGGCGGACTCGTCGTGGCCGACGTCATCGACCTCGTGCTCGCCCGCAAGGCGATCGAGGCGGGCGTCGACGGTCTCGCCTGCATCAGTGCCGGGGCCGGTGGTCACACCGGACACCTGTCGCCCTTCGCCTTCGTCTCGGCCGTGCGCGACCTCTTAGACGGGCTCGTCACCGTGGGCGGCGGCATCGCTGACGGCGCGGGTGTCGCGGGGGCCGTGGCCGCGGGCGCCGACCTCGTCTACATGGGCACGCGGTTCCTCGCCACCACCGAGAGTCGAGCGACCGACGCCTACAAGCAGATGGTCGTCGAGCACGGTCCGGACGACCTCGTCGTCAGCGACGGGATCACCGGCGCGGACGCGTCGTGGCTGCGCCCAAGCCTGCTCGCGCACGGGCTCGACCCCGACCGTCTCAGCGGCGACGGGGTGCGGGACTACGACGTCGCGGTCTCCGAGGCCGCGCGCTGGTCGCAGCTGTGGGCCGCCGGACAGGGACTGCAGAGCATCCGCTCGGTGGCCCCGGTGGCCGAGGTCGTGGACGCGCTGGAGCGCGAGTTCCACACGGCCGCAGACCGACTCGCGCGCAGGGCTGGCCGCCCTCGCTGAGGGGCAGCGGGTGTCGCGAGGCGGGTGTCGGTGAGTGGTCGTAGGGTGTCGGCGTGACGACAGGACCCGCTGAGCAGACGACCTTCGCGGGCATGCCCACGCCGCTCTACTCCGGCTCCCCGTCGCGGTTGCTGGCCTGGCTCGACTGCCCACGCCGCTACCGCATGCAGTACCTCGACCGCCCCCGCCCCCAGGCCCGCCCGCAGCGCGCGCACACCTCCGTCGGCATCGCGACGCACAACGCGCTCCGCGACTTCTGGGACCTCCCCGCGGGGCAGCGCACGCCGGCCGGCGTGGCCGAGCTCGTGCGCTCGTCGTGGATCGACGTCGGCTTCCGCGACGCCGAGCAGTCCGCGGCGTGGCGCCTGCGGGTGCGTGACGCCGTGACCGCATACCTCCGGGTCAGTGACCGCGACAACCAGCCCGTCGGCATCGAGCGCAGCGTGTCGCTCAAGACCGACGAGGTCGCCATCACGGGCCGCATCGACCGCCTCGACGACCGGGACGGCGAGCTGGTGGTGGTCGACTACAAGACCGGCCGCCAGGTGCCCACCGACGACGACGCGCGCACGTCGCTGCCGCTCGCGTTGTATGCCGTCGCGGCCGCCCGGATGTTCCGCCGGCCCTGTCGTCGGGTCGAGCTGCACCACGTGCCGTCGGGCACGGTCGCGTCGCACGAGCACACCGAGGAGTCGCTGGCGCGGAAGATCGCCGAGGCCGAGTCCATCGCCTCGGACCTGCGACGCGCCGACGCCGACTTCAAGGAGGTCGGCGTCGAGTCGACCCGCTTCGCCCCGCGCACCTCGGCGATCTGCTCGTGGTGCGACTTCCGCGCGCACTGCCCCGAGGGTCAGCAGATGGGGCCGGAGAAGTCCGACTGGGCTGGCCTGGAGACCGCCGGCTACGACAGCTCATCCCCGGAGCGCGGCGATGCCTGACCTCGACCTGCGTCCGTTTTCGGCCCTGCCCGTTCGCCTGCCCGCCCGCCTGCCGGTCCGGCGGCACCGTCAGGGCGCCGTCGTGTCGGCTCGGTCACGCCCCGAGCGTGCCCCGCGGACGATCTCCGCGTTCTGACGGTAGGACCTGACACACTGGTCGACATGGCGCCCCGCACCGGCACGAGCGACCAGTCCACGCCCTCGCGGCCCGGCTCCCAAGGCAGCTCCCAAGGCAGCTTGCGGGGCCCGGCACCCGGCACTGGCGTCACGACGATCGCCCTGGCGAACCAGAAGGGTGGCGTCGCCAAGACGACGTCGGTCGCCAGCATCGGTGCCGCGCTCGCCGAGCTCGGCCAGCGCGTCCTGCTCGTCGACCTCGACCCGCAGGCCTGCCTCACCTTCTCCCTCGGCGTCGACCCCGACACCGTCGAGCGGTCGATCCATGACGTCCTCACCGGATCGGCCGAGATCGGCGACATCGTCGTCACCTGTGAGGAGGGCGTCGACCTCGTGCCGTCGGCCATCGACCTCGCCGGGGCCGAGGCCATGCTCCTGCCACGACCCGGCCGCGAGTACGTCCTGCGCTCGGCGCTGGAAGGCGCCGACACGGCATACGACGTCGTGCTGCTCGACTGCTCGCCGAGCCTCGGGGTGCTGACGCTCAACGCGCTCACGGCCGCCGACGCGCTCATCATCCCGATGCCGTGCGAGATGCTCAGCCACCGTGGCGTCGGACAGCTGCTCGACACCGTCGCCGACGTGCAGAAGATCCTCAACCGCGACCTCGAGGTGTGGGGCATCCTGCCGACCCTCTTCGACGGTCGCAGCAACCACGCCCGCGAGGTCCTCGCCGACGTGGGGGAGCGCTACGACCTGCCCGTCCTCGAGCCGCCGATCCCCAAGACCGTGCGCTTCGCCGAGGCCCCCGCCGTCGGCCGCTCGATCCTCACGACGGCCCGCACGTCCAAGGGCGCGCAGGCCTACCGCGACGTCGCTGCCTCCCTGCTCGCGAGGCTGTGACGCACGTCCCGGACGTTCGACGGGACCCGCCGACGGGGAATGAACCGTGGTGAGGGCGCGCTGCACCTCAAGCGTCGCCACCCACCACGAAGGAGAATCCCTTGATTTCCACCCCCGCACTGGTCGCACCGAGCGCCGGAGCCGCCTTCGAGGCCCGGACCGTCGAGCACCGCGACCTGCGAGACGACGACGTCCTCATCGACATCCGGTTCGCCGGCATCTGCCACAGCGACATCCACCAGGTCCGTGAGGAGTGGGGCAGCGCGATCTTCCCCATGGTCCCGGGCCACGAGATCGCCGGTGTCGTGTCCGCCGTCGGTGACGGTGTCACGAAGTACCAGGTCGGCGACCGCGTCGGTGTCGGCTGCATGGTCGACTCGTGCGGCGAGTGCGAGTTCTGCAAG
>JAHEXO010000437.1 GCA_023252065.1 Nocardioides sp.
CCCTGCGCCGCATCGGCCGGTCGATGGGGTTCGTCAAGGAGCCCGACAAGGCGCTCGAGGAAGCGTGGACGCAGCACCGTCGGGAGGTGCGGCGGCTGCACGAGAAGATCTTCTACCGCCCCCTGCTCGAAGCCGTCGCTCGGGTGCCGGCCGAGGGTGCCCGGCTCACCACGGAGGCGGCCGGCGCTCGGCTCGCAGCGCTCGGGTACGCCGACCCGGCCGGCGCACTGCGGCACCTCGAGGCCTTGACCAGCGGGGTGAGCCGCACAGCGGCGATCCAGCGCGCGCTGCTGCCCGCGATGCTGGAGTGGTTCGCCGACGCCCCCGACCCCGACGCGGGCCTGTTCGGCTTCCGCCGGATCAGCGAGAGCCTCGGCTCGACCCACTGGTATCTCAAGACGCTCCGCGACGAGGGTCAGGTCGCCGAGCGGCTGGCCCGCGTGCTCGCCACCTCGCGCTACGCCACCGACCTGCTCGAGCGCGAGCCCGAGGGCGTGCGGATGCTCGGTGACGACCTGACGCCCAAGTCGTCGGAGGCGCTGCTGGCGCAGATGCGCGGCGGTGCCGAACGTCAGGGAGACCCGCTGGAGGCGGTGCGGTCGATCCGCGCCATCCGTCGCCGTGAGCTGCTGCGGATCGCAGTGGGCGAGATGGTGGGCGAGATCGAGGTCGCCGACGTCGGCGCCGCCCTGTCGCGGGTGACCGACGCGACCCTCGAGGCGACGCTCGAGGTGGCAGGCCGGTCGGTGCGCGAGCAGCGTGGGCTCGACGAAGCGCCGACTCGGATCGCCGTGGTGGCGATGGGTCGCTACGGCGGCTTCGAGCTGTCCTACGGCAGTGACGCCGACGTGCTGTTCGTCCACGAGCCGGCCGACGGCGCCGACGCCGTGGCGACGCCGTACGCCATGGCCGTGGCCAACGAGCTGCGCGCGCTCCTCATCGCTCCGGCGAGTGACCCTGCCCTCATCGTCGACGCCGACCTGCGGCCGGAGGGCAAGCAGGGGCCGCTGGTGCGCACCCTGTCGTCGTACGCCTCCTACTACGCCAAGTGGTCGAAGGTCTGGGAGTCCCAGGCCCTCCTGCGCGCCGACGCCGTCGTCGGCGACGAGGAGGTGCGGGCGGGGTTCACCGCGCTGATCGACCCGATCCGTTACCCGGCGGGCGGGCTCGGCGACTCCGACGTGAGGGAGATCCGGCGGCTCAAGGCTCGCGTCGACCGGGAGCGGCTGCCGCGCGGCGCCGACCCGCACACCCACCTCAAGCTCGGCCGAGGTGGCCTGGCCGACATCGAGTGGACAGTGCAGCTGCTGCAGCTGCGCTACGCCGGACAGGTCGAGGCCCTGCGCAGCCCCCGCACGCTCACCGCGCTGGCCGCGGCCCGCGCGGCCGGCCTGCTCGAGGACACCGACGCCGGCGCGCTCGACCGGGCCTGGCGCACGGTCAGTCGCCTTCGCAACGCGATCACCCTGGTGACCGGCAAGAGCGGCGACCAGCTGCCCCGCGACGCGCGCGAACGGGCCGCCGTCGCCAGCATCGTCGGCTACGGCCCGGGCCGCTCCGACGAGCTGGTCAACGACTACCTCCGCACCACCCGTCGCGCTCGCGCTGTCGTCGACCGGGTGTTCTGGGAGTGATGTCGGCGGGGCCGGACATACTCGACCCATGACCACCGCCGACCGCGCGAGTGCGCTGCTCGCGCTCCACCGAGACCCCGCCCTGCTCCGCCTGGTCAACGTCTGGGACGTCGCCAGCGCGCGCACGGTCGCGGCGGTGCCCGAGACCCGGGCGCTGGCCACGGCCAGCCACGCGATCGCGGCGATGTACGGCTACGAGGACGGCGAGCACATCCCGCGCGACCTCATGCTCGAGGCGGTGGGCCGGGTCGTCGAGGCCGTCGACCTGCCGGTGACCGCCGACCTCGAGGCGGGCTACGGCGACGCGGCCGACACCGTGCGCCGCGCGATCGCGACCGGGGTCGTCGGCGCCAACATCGAGGACCAGATGAAGCCCCTCGCGGAGGCTGTCGCCGTGGTCGAGGCGGTGATGCGGGCGGCCGAGGCCGAGGGGGTCCCCGACTTCGTGCTCAACGCCCGCACCGATGCCTTCCTGCGCGCCGGCGACCGCGACCCGCGCGGCGTGCTCGCCGACGCGATCGAGCGGGGCCGCGCCTTCCTCGACGTCGGGGCGCCCGTGGTGTTCGTGCCAGGCCGGCTCGACGAGGAGCAGGTCGTCGCCCTCGTCGATGCGTTCGGACCCCAGCGACTCACGCTGCTCCCGGTCGCCGGCGAGCCGACGCTGGCCCGGCTCGAGGAGCTGGGCGTGGCGCGGGTGAGCTTCGGACCGTTCCCGCAGCGGGTGGCCCTGACAGCGCTCCAGGAGATGGTCGAGGGCGTCGCCCGCGGCGAGGGCATCCCCTCGGGCACCCGCCCGCTGACGTGAGCGCCCCGACGTGATGGGGTGCGTTCATGACCAGCAGTGACTACTGGGACGCCGAGACCGCCGCCCGCTACGACGACGACTCGTCGTTCATGTTCGACCCCGAGGTGCTCGACCCGGCGGTCGACTTCCTCGCGGAGCTGGCCGGCGACGGCCCGGCCCTGGAGCTGGCTATCGGGACCGGCCGGGTGGCCATCCCGCTGACCGATCGCGGGGTGCCGGTGACCGGGATCGAGCTGTCCCAGCCGATGGTCGACGAGCTGCACCGCAAGCGGGCCGACCTCCCCGCCGTGGTCGGCGACATGGCCACCACCACCGTGCCGGGGGAGTTCTCCCTGGTCTACGTCGTGTGGAACAGCATCGGCAACCTCCGCTCCCAGGCCGAGCAGGTCGCCTGCTTCCGCAACGCCGCCCGTCACCTCCGGCCGGGTGGCCACTTCGTGGTCGAGCTCTGGATCCCCGGCATCCGGCGCTTCCCGCCGGGTCAGGCCGCGGTCCCGTTCCACGTCGGCGAGCGCCACGTCGGCCTCGACACCTACGACCTCACCACCCAGCAGGGCACCTCCCACCACTACACGCGCCACGCCGACGGCACCGTGACCTACGGCGCCAGCAACTTCCGCTACATCTGGCCGGCCGAGTGCGACCTGATGGCCCAGCTCGCCGGGATGGAGCTGGTCGGTCGCACGGCCGACTGGTCCGGCAGCCCGTTCACCAGTGACAGCGAGCACCACGTCTCGGTCTGGCGCAAGCCCGACTGACCGACCTCCGGAAGGCGTGTGGCGACTGACCCGCCCGGCTGCTTGAGTGGTCCGGTGAGCGACGACGAGCTGATGGAGCGCTTCCGGGCGGCCGCGAAGGACTGCGACACCACCGTCTTCTGGCACCCCCCGCGGACCCCCGCCGAG
>JAHEXO010000033.1 GCA_023252065.1 Nocardioides sp.
CAGCGCCTCGCCCGCGAGTCCTACAACGACGACGGCATCCCGCCCCAGCGGGCCCGCACCATCGCCGGCGCCGCCCTCGACGTGCTCCCCCGGCTGACCGACGGGCACTACGACCTGGTCTTCTGCGACGGCGACAAGGCGGAGTACGCCGCCTACCTCAAGGAGGCCCTGCGGCTGCTGCGTCCCGGTGGGATCGTCGCGTTCGACAACGCGCTCTGGCACGACCGCGTGGCCGACCCGTCCCAGCGTGACGAGGAGACCACCGCGATCCGCGACCTCGGGAAGGAGATCGCTGCCCACGAGTCGTTGGTGCCGATGCTCCTGCCGGTCGGCGACGGCCTCCTGGTGGCGAAGAAGGAGTGGGCGCCCGAGTGAGGACGCGCCGACGCGGCGGCGCGACCGGAACGAGCCCGCAGCGAGCTTGCTCGCCAGGGGGGCTTGACCCCGACGCGCAAACGGAGCTCGCTCGCCGGGGGTTGACCCGCGCCGATCCTCAGCCGATGCCGGCGAGCGGGTCGGGCCCTGTCAGCCAGGTCAGCAGCGCCCGCGCGCCAAAGCCGGAGGGTCCGGCGGTCCACTCGAAGGAGTCCTTCGGCGAGTCGCCGACCGAGGCGAGGTCGAGGTGGGCCCAGGGCACGGAGCCTGCGAAGTGCTGGAGGAACAACGCTGCCGTGACCGAGCCGGGCCCGCCCGGGGAGTTGTTGGCGTCGGCGACCTGGGACTTCAGCGTGTCCTCGTAGTCGGCCTCCAGGGGCAACCGCCACAGGGGTTCCCCCGCGGCCGCGCCGGCATCGCGGAGCGTCGCGGCCAGCGAGTCGTCGTTGGCGAAGTAGCCGCCGGTCCACTGGCCGAGGGCGACCTTGACCGCGCCGGTGAGGGTGGCGACGTCGACCAGGACCACGGGGTCGAGCTCGGCGACGGCGTAGGCCATGGCGTCGGCCAGCACCAGCCGGCCCTCGGCGTCGGTGTTGGTGACCTCCGTGGTCCGTCCGCCGCGCTGGGTGAGCACGTCGCCGGGGCGCATGGCACCGCTGCCGATGGCGTTCTCCGCTGCGGGCACCAGGCCGGTGACGCGGAGCGGGCAGCCGAGACCGCGCAACGCGGCGAGCACCGCCATCACGACGGCGCCACCTGTCATGTCGCGCTTCATGGTCGACATGCCCTCGCCGGGCTTGATGTTGAGGCCGCCGGTGTCGAAGGTGATGCCCTTGCCGACCAGCACCACCCGCGGGGCCTTGCGGCCCTCTCGGGGCGTGTAGTCGAGGCGGATCAGCCGGGGCGGCGTGGCGGACGCGGACCCGACGGCCAGGACGCCGCCGAAACCCTCCTTGGCGAGCTTGCGCTCGTCCCAGACCTCGCAGGTCAGCCCGCTCTCTGCGGCCAGCGCCTCGGCCTGCTCGGCCAGCCACGCCGGCGACTTGAGGTTGGCCGGCACCGTGGCCAGCATCCGGGCCCGCCAGCCCGCGCCGCCGAGCTCGAGGCCGCGCTCGAGTGCCGCGGAGTGGTCGTCGCCGGAGAGCCCGGCCAGGGCCACGCGCCGTACGGGCTCGTGCTCGGGACCCTGCGAGCGCCAGTGGAACATGAAGGAGCCGAGCATCAGCCCGACCACGAACGCCGTCAGGGCCTCGTCGTCACCGGCGGCGGCGATCGACGTGGCGACTGACTCGCGGTCGAACGTGGCCCGGCCGACGGCGGCACCGGCGCGGCGGAAGTCGGCCGGGGTCTCGTCGCCGAGCCCGACCAGCAGGACCAGCCTCGGCCCGTGGCCGGTGACCGGCACGGTCACCACCTCACCAGCGCGGCCGCGGGCCCGTGCGGAGTCCAGGATCTCGAGCAGGTCGATCCCGAGCGCCTCGCCGGCGGCGCCGGCCTCGTCACCGAGGACCAGCGCGTCGTCGTGCCGCATGAACGGCAAGGCGAGGACCTCCACCCCCGAGAGCGCGTGCGGCTGCAGTCCGCTCAGCGCGAACGCGGGGGGTGAGACCTGCGGTGGAAGTGTCGGAGTCGCCGCGGGCACGTCAGCCCACGACCTCCTTGAGTGCGTCTCCGAGAGCCCCTGCCTCCTCGGCGTTGAGCTCGACGACGAGGCGGCCTCCGCCCTCGAGTGGCACGCGCATCACGATGCCGCGGCCTTCCTTGGTGACCTCGAGCGGACCGTCACCTGTCCGCGGCTTCATTGCCGCCATCCGCGCACCTCATTCTGATCGACATTCTGGTCGTCGCAGGACGCGGCGGGAGTGCCCCCCACACGCCTGATGTTCGTCCATTATTCCCCATCGGGTCCGCCTGCGCTCACCAGACCCGGCGTATCCACCGCGGACCGGGTGGCCCGAACTGGCACAGTGACGCCATGCGCGCTCGGTCGGCCCTGTTCGACGTGTACGGCGACCACCTGCGCGGACGCGGCCACCAGGCCCCGGTCTCGGCCCTGATCCGACTGCTGGAGCCGGTGGGGATCGCGGCTCCCGCCGTCCGCACGGCGATCTCGCGGATGGCGGCCCAGGGCTGGCTGGAGCCGACCCGGGTCGACGCCGCGCCGGGCTATCGCGCCACGCGCCGGGCGATCGAGCGGCTCACCGAGGCCGCCTCCCGGATCTACCGCAGCGGCCCGGAGCCCTGGGACGGCCGCTGGCGGCTGGTCTTCGTCGAGCTCCCCGGGCAGCGAAGCGCACGCAAGCGGCTGCGCGAGGAGCTGCACTACCTGGGGTACGCCGAGCACGCGCCGGCCGTGTGGGTCTGCCCGTTCGACCGGCCCGAGGTCGACGAGGTGGTCACCCGTGCCGGCGGGACGGTCCGGCACGGGCTGGCGCTGACCCTCGACCCCGACCCTGTGGGCGCCTGGGACCTCTCCGCCCTTGCCACGGCGTACGCCGCGTGGCCGGCGCTGGCAGACGGCCTGCTGGAGCGGGACGTCGATACCGCTGTGGGGACGGCGGACGAGGACGAGGCCGCGTTCGCGGCGAGGTTCCGGCTGGTCCACGAGTGGCGGAAGTTCCTGTTCGACGACCCGGGGCTCCCGGCCGAGCTGCTGCCGCGCGACTGGCCCGGCGTACCGGCGGCCGAGCTGTTCACCAGCGAGGCCGAGCGCCTGAAGCCGGCGTCCGACCGGTTCGTCGCCCGGTGCCTCCGGGTCTGAGTGCCGGTGTGAAACCCTGCGTGGCATGACCGACTCCACCTCCCCGGTCCTGGTCGACGTCGCCCAGGGCATCGCCACCGTGACCTTCAACCGGCCAGACGCGATGAACAGCCTCGACGTGGCCACCAAGGAGTCGTTGCTGGCGGCGCTGCGCCGGGTGGCGGACGACGCCGCCGTGCGCTGCGTCGTGCTGACGGGGAGCGGGCGGGCGTTCTGCGTCGGGCAGGACCTCAAGGAGCACATCGAGATCCTGCACAGCGGGGCGCCGGAGTCGCTGTTCCGCACCGTCGACGAGCACTACAACCCGATCGTGTCGACCATCGTGGAGATGGAGAAGCCCGTCGTCGCGGCGGTCAACGGGGTGGCCGCCGGGGCCGGCGCCAGCCTGGCCTTCGCCTGCGACCTGCGGATCGTGGCTGACACCGCGGGGTTCAACCTGGCCTTCGCCAACGTCGCCCTCTCCTGCGACACCGGCTCGAGCTTCACCCTCCAGCGGCTGGTCGGACGGGCCAAGGCCATCGAGCTGCTCTACTTCCCGCGCACCGTGCCCGCGGACGAGGCGCTGGCGCTCGGGCTGGCCACCCAGGTGGTGCCGTCCGGCGAGCTCGCCGAGGTGGTCGCCACGCTGGCCGCCCGGCTCGCCGCCGGGCCGACGGTCGCCCTCGGCGCCATGCGGCAGTCGGTCACCTACGCGGCCGACCACACCTTTGCGGAGTCGGTGGCCAACGAGTCGGCGCAGATGACCCGCACCGGCGCCACCGCCGACCACGCCGCCGCCGTCGCGGCGTTCCTGGCCAAGGAGCAGCCGGTCTTCGAGGGCCGCTGAGGTCGGCTGGTCGGCGGCGAGTCGCCGGTTCACCGGTGACTCGCGCACTTCTCGGCCGACGCAACGCCTTGGAAGCGCGCAAAGCACGTCGGCGTCGGGACTGGTGGGGCAGAAGGGGCCGGTCAGCTCCGGTCGACCCCGACGACCCCGCCGCGCCACGCGCCGAAGAGGTGCAGGATCCGGTCCGGGGCGGCGGCCAGCTTGGCGGCCGGTGGGTGGGCGCCGTACTCGACGGTGAGGGCAAAGCCGTCGAAGCGGTGGTTGAACCACATCGTCATCGTCCCGTGGCAGGTGCTGCCGCAGGTGAGCCGCGACCGCGGCAGGTCGAGCGCGCGGGCCACCCGCTTGGAGAACGTCGGCCGCTCGGTGACGTCGACGGCGCGGAGGGGCTGGTGGAAGGAGAGGACGTACGCCGGGTCGACGTTGCCCAGGAACCGCATCAGCGCGCGCGTCTCCGGCTCGGAGGCCGGCTTGGGGCCGGACTCGTAGCCGCCGTCGAGGCGGGCCCACTTGTAGGGGTAGTTGCGGTTGAGGTCGACCCCGTGGGCGTTCTTGCGCGTGTGGCGGGCCAGGCCGTCGGGGTTGTAGACCGGCACCACCCAGAGGTTCAGGCCATGGACCGGAGCGCCGTCGCGGAGGTCGGTGAGGATGCGTCTCGGGGCGGGCTCGTTGCCGTGCATGACCGAGAACAGCACGACCTTCTTCCGGCCCGGCTCACCGAGGTGCCAGGCCACGATCGGGCGTCCCCGGACGGAGTGCCCGATCACCTTGCGGGCGATCACCGCCGGACGTGAGGTGGCGGACGCCGACGCGTCCGGTACGACGAGGGCCGCCGACGCCAGCGCGCAGGCGCCACCGACCGCGGCCAGGAGGCGCAGCGGTGACCGGACCCGAGACGGCCGGCGCATCAGCTGTGGGTCGCGAAGAACCAGGTGAAGACGCATACGCCGACCAGCATGCCGACGTGGGCCAGCACCGACAACCCCGGACCCTCCGACCAGCTGTCGTCGGCGGTCCCCGACGCGTGCCGCCCGCGGCTGGGGAGCCAGCGCATCAGGATCAGCAGCCCGACGAGGGCGGTGAGCCAGTAGAAGAAGAGCGCGACGACGCCCGCCCACGAGAGGTTGTTGCCGCTGGCCAGAAAGACCACCCACAAGGTCAGCCCCACGACCCCGAACGCCGAGTGGGCATTCACGGCGCGCATGCCCACCTGGTGCTGCCCCGCCGCCTCGGCCTTCGAGAGCCGGACCCGGGTCAGCACGACCACGACGGCGGACAAGAAGGTGAGGGCGTAGACGACGTACTCGGGCTTCACGGGCCCACAGTGTGCCCTAGTCAGCCCCTCGCTCGCCGCTGACAGGAGGCGCCACGGGCGCTTCCTCCGCCGCCTCGCGCTCCACGACCCCGCGCTCCACGGCCTCGCGCTCCTCGGCGAGCCGCTCGAGCAGGGCGTCGACCTCGGCCATCCGGTAGCCGCGGAACGCGAGCGGGAACCTGACCCGGCGCAGGTCGTCGGCGGTGACCGGTCCGTCGGCAGGCACCGTGGCGTCGGGCGAGTCGCCGTACGCCGGCGACATCGGCGTCCCCCGGCCGGCGGCGACCACGGCGATCGCGCCGAGGGCCAGCACGATCAGGATGGCGAAGAACCACATCATCGCGAGGTCCGCCGCTCGCGAGCCCGGACCATCAGCGAGACCGCATGGTCGACGTCGTCGGTCAGGTTGAGCATGTCGACGTCCGCCGCGCTGAGCGTGCCATGGGTGACCGCGCGGTCGCGCAGCCAGTCGATCATGCCCTGCCAGTAGTCGATGCCGAGCAGCACGAGCGGGAAGCTGGTGACCTTCTGGGTCTGCACCAGCGTCAGCGCCTCGAACAGCTCGTCGAGCGTGCCCAGGCCACCGGGCAGCACGATGAAGCCCTGGCTGTACTTCACGAACATCGTCTTGCGGGCGAAGAAGTAGCGGAAGTTGATCCCGATGTCGACCCACTGGTTGAGCCCGGACTCGAAGGGGAGCTCGATGCCCAGGCCCACGCTGGTGCCGCCGGCCTCGCTGGCGCCCTTGTTGACCGCCTCCATCGATCCGGGGCCGCCGCCGGTGATCACGGCGAAGCCGGCCGCCGCGAGCTTGCGGCCGACCTCCTCGCCGACGGCGTACGTCGGGTCGTCGGGGCGGGTGCGGGCCGAGCCGAAGCACGCGATGGCCGGACCGAGCTCGGCCAGGGCGCCGAAGCCCTCGACGAACTCGGCCTGGATCCGCATCACCCGCCATGGGTCCGTATGCACCCAGTCGGTCTCGCCTCGCGAGTCGAGCAGTCGCTGGTCGGTGGTCGAGCCGTCGACCTGGGCCCGGCGCATCACCACCGGACCCTTGAACTTCTCGTGCTTCTCCGACCGCTCCGGCTCGTGGGTCTCGGGCTGCTCGTTCATCGGTCGCCCCCGAGCCAGGCCACCAGCGCCCGCTCGCAGTGTCGGACCTGCTCCACGGGCACGAACTCCTCCTGCTTGTGGGCCAGCGACGGGTCGCCCGGACCGAAGTTGACCGCCGGGACGCCGAGGGCGCTGAAGCGGGCCACGTCGGTCCAGCCGAACTTGGGGTTCACCGTGCCTCCGACCGCCTCGACGAACTCCTGGGCGGCCGGACGACCGAGACCCGGCAGCGCGCCGGGTGCGCTGTCGGTGACCTGCACGTCGTACCCGGTGAAGAGGTCGCGCAGGAAGGCCTCGGCTTCGGCCTCGCTGCGGTCGGGGGCGAACCGGTAGTTGACCGAGACCGTGCACTCGTCGGGCAGCACGTTGCCGGCGACGCCGCCGCTGATGCCCACCGCGTTGAGACCCTCGTGGTAGGTCAGCCCGTCGATCACCGGCATCCGCGCGTCGTACGCCGTGAGCCGCTCGAGGACCGGGGTGATGCCGTGGATGGCGTTGACGCCCTTCCATGACCGGGCGCTGTGGGCGCGCTCGCCGCGGGCGGTGACCTCGACCCGCATCGTGCCCTGGCAGCCGGCCTCGACGACCGCGTCGGAGGGCTCCATGAGGATCGCGAAGTCGGCTTCCAGCAGGTGGGGGTCGCTCGAGGCGAGCCGGCCGAGACCGTTGTGCTCACTCTCGACCTCCTCGCAGTCGTAGAGCACGTAGGTCACGTCGCGCACCGGCTCGGGCACGGTGGCCGCCAGCCGGAGGATGACGGCGTCGCCGCCCTTCATGTCGCAGGCGCCGAGCCCGTGCAGATGGGTGCCGTCGTTGCGGCTCGGGAGGTTGTCGTTGAGGGGCACCGTGTCGAGGTGGCCGGCGACCACGACGCGCTCCCCGCGCCCGAGCTCGGTGCGGGCCACGACCGTGTGGCCGTGCCGGGTCACGGTCAGGTGCGGCAGCGGCCGCAGGGCGGCCTCCACCGCGTCGGTGATCGCCTGCTCGTGATGGCTCACCGACTCGAGGTCGACCAGCTGCGCAGTGAGCGTGACGACGTCGGCGGTGAGGTCGAGATCCACGGTCCCCATCAAACCAGCCGGTGGTTCCCCGCCGTCGCAGCCGCCCCTCAGGCCCGGGTCAGCTCGATGACCGGCGTGCTCACGTCGGCCTCCAGGACGTCGTAGGACGTCGCGAGCGTCTCGCGCCGGATCAGGTCGGCGTGGGTGCGGGCCGCCTCGGCCGTGGCCGCGTCGGCGGAGACGACCAGGGCGATCCGGTCGGAGACGTCGAGCCCGGCATCGCGGCGTGCCTGCTGGACCGCACGGACCAGGTCACGGGCGACCCCCTCGGCCGCGAGCTCGGGGGTCACCGCCGTGTCGAGGACCACGAACCCACCACCGGGCAGCATCCCGGTCGCCGCGTCCTCGCCACCGGAGGCGACGGTCTCGAGCGTGTACTCGCCCTCCTGCAGCCGCAGCCCGCCGGCGGTCACCTCGCCCGAGTCCGACACCGACCAGTCGCCGGACTTCGAGGCCCGGATGGCGGTCTGCACGTCCTTGCCGAGCCTCGGGCCGGCGGCCCGGGCGTTGACCGTCAGCCGCTGTGAGACGCCGTACGACGCGGCCTCGGGGTGGGCTGCGTCGAGCAGGCGCACGGACTTCACGTTCAGCTCGTCGGCGACGATCTCCTCGAAGCCTGCGAGCCGGTCGGCACCGGCGACGACGACGGTCATCGTCGAGAGCGGCAGCCGGTTGCGCAGGGCGGCGCCCTTGCGCAGGGCGGAGCCCGCCGAGCACACGTCACGCACCTGGTCCATCGCCTCGACCAGGGCGGCGTCGGCGGGCAGGTCGTCCGCTGCGGGCCAGTCGGTCAGGTGCACCGACCGCTCGCCGGTCAGCCCCCGCCAGACCTCCTCGGTGGTCAAGGGCAGCAGCGGCGCGGACACCCGGCAGACCGTCTCCAGGACCGTGTAGAGCGTGTCGAAGGCATCGGTGTCCACCTCGCCCTCGGCGGCCCAGAACCGCTCGCGCGAGCGGCGGATGTACCAGTTGGAGAGCACGTCGAGGAACGCCCGCGTCGTGTCGCAGGCGTTGGCCACCTCGTAGTCGTCGAGCTGGCGCGTCGACTGCTCGACGTACTGCCGGGTCTTGGCCAGCAGGTAGCGGTCCATCGGGTGCTCGGACGCGCTCGACCTCTTCGCCTCGTAGCCGGCAGCGTTGGCGTAGAGCGCGAAGAAGTACCAGCAGTTCCACAACGGGATCAGCACCTGCCGGACGCCCTCGCGGATCGACTGCTCGGTGACGATCAGGTTGCCGCCGCGCAGGATCGGCGACGACATCAGGAACCACCGCATGGCGTCGGCGCCGTCGCGGTCGAAGACCTCGCGCACGTCGGGGTAGTTGCGCAGCGACTTCGACATCTTCTGGCCGTCGCTGCCGAGCACGATGCCGTGGCTCACGCAGGTCTCGAAGGCGGGTCGCTCGAAGATCGCCGAGGCCAGCACGTGCATCGTGTAGAACCAGCCGCGGGTCTGGCCGATGTACTCGACGATGAAGTCACCCGGGAAGTGGTGGTCGAACCAGTCGTGGTTCTCGAACGGGTAGTGGACCTGGGCGAACGACATCGACCCGGACTCGAACCAGCAGTCCATGACGTCGGTGACCCGGCGCATGGTCGACCGGCCCTCCTCGGCCGAACGAGGGTCGTCGGGGTTGGGCCGGGTGAGCTCGTCGACGAACGGCCGGTGGAGGTCGTCGGGCCGGACGCCGAAGTCGCGCTCGAGCTCGTCGAGCGAGCCGTAGACGTCGATCCGGGGGAACGCCGGGTCGTCGCTGCGCCAGACCGGGATCGGGCTGCCCCAGAACCGGTTGCGTGAGATCGACCAGTCGCGGGTGTTCTCCAGCCACTTGCCGAACTGGCCGTCCTTGACGTGGTCGGGCACCCAGCGGATCTGCTGGTTGAGGTCGAGCATGAGGTCGCGGATCTTGGTCGTGGAGACGAACCACGACGAGACCGCCATGTAGATCAAGGGTTCACGGCAGCGCCAGCAGTGCGGGTAGGAGTGTTCGTAGGACTCGCGCCGGAGCAGGACGGTTCCGGGCGTGACGGACCCGGTCTCGCCCTCGCCACGGGTCATCGCCTTGAGGTGCTCGATGATCGCGAGGTTGGCGTCGAAGACATGCAGGCCCTCGTAGTCGGTGATCGGGTAGGTGAACGTGCCGTCCTTGGCGACCGCCACGACGAGCTCGATGCCCTCGCGGTCGGTGATCACCTTGTCCTCCTCGCCGAAGGCGCCCGCGCTGTGCACGAGCCCGGTGCCGTCCTCGGTGGTGACGAAGTCGGCCTCGACCACCCGGTGGCTGTGCGGATGCCCCTCGAAGTAGGTGAACGGCGGCGTGTAGCTGCGCCCCAGCAGGTCGCGACCGGTCAGCCGTTCGACGACCTGGTCGAGCAGCGACTCGCTGTCGTCGTTCTTCAGCTCGCGGGCGTACGCCGCCAGCCGGGCCGCGCCGACGACGTAGCGCTCGGTGGTGCCGCTGACGTCGGACTCCACCACGACGTAGTCGATGTCGGGACCGACCATGATCAGCAGGTTGGAGGGCAGCGTCCAGGGCGTGGTCGTCCAGACCAGAGCGATCTCTCCGGTCTCCAGCCGGCAGCCCACGGTGACCGCGGGGTCCTGCCGCATCTGGTAGACGTCCTCGTCCATCCGCAGCTCGTGGTTGGACAGCGGGGTCTCGTCGTTCCAGCAGTAGGGCAGGACGCGGAAGCCCTCGTAGGCCAGGCCCTTCTGCCACAGCTGCTGGAAGGCCCACATCACCGACTCCATGTAGTCGAGGTCGAGGGTCTTGTAGTCGTGGTCGAAGTCGACCCAGCGCGCCTGCCGGGTGACGTAGTCGCGCCACTCGTCGGTGTACTCGAAGACCGACTTGCGGCACTCCGCGTTGAACCCCTCGATCCCCATCTCGAGGATCTCGTCGGTGGTCTTGATGCCGAGCTGGCGCATCGCCTCGAGCTCGGCCGGCAGGCCGTGGGTGTCCCAGCCGAAGCGTCGCTCGACCCG
>JAHEXO010000438.1 GCA_023252065.1 Nocardioides sp.
AGACCAACGCCAGAGCCTGTGCGTGCGCTGCAACCACACCAAACAGCTCCCCGGCTTCACCGCCACCACCATCGTCACTGCCCAGAACACGGGCCAGCAGCCCGGGGCCCCTCACACCGTGCGAACCACCACCCCCACCGGGCACAGCTACACCTCACACGCCCCGCCCCTGCTCCCCGGGCGCCAGCTCACCGACCCACCCGGACAACCGAGAGAAGCCAGCGAGCCAGATCGGCTCAGCCCTCTCGAACACACCCTCACGCTGGCCCTTGCCGCCTGACGTCCATGCCGCCTGCCGTCCAAGCAGCACACGGACGAAGCACGCGCCCGTTCAAGGGCGGGGGAACGGCTCAGGAGCGAGGCGCGGCGGCCTCGCCGGCCAGGGCCACAGCGTCGATCGCCTGCACGAGACGAGCCCGGAGCGCCTGGCCACGGACGGAGAAACCGCGCTGCGCGGCGGCATACTCCGCCTTGCCATCAGGTGTCTCGATCCGCACCGGCTCGTAACCGAGCTCGCGAAGGTCGTACGGCGCGGCCCGCATGTCGAGGGCGCGGATGTCGCGGGCGAGCTCGAAGCAGTCCATGACGAGCTCGCTCGACACCGCGGGCACGAGCTTGTGCGCCCACTTGTAGAGATCCATGCCGGCGTGCAGGCACCCCGGCTGCTCCAGGGCGGCCTGGCTCTCCCGCGTCGGGGTCAACGCGTTGAGCGGTGCGGCCGCGGGGGTGAAGAAGCGGTAGGCGTCGAAGTGCGAGCACACGACCTGATGGCTCTCCACGACGGCGTCGGTCCCCGACGCGCCCAGACGGAGCGGCCAGCCGGCGTGCCGGATGTCGGACGGGTCGAGGCGATAGACCATGGCCCACTCGTGGAGCCCGAAGCAGCCGAAGCGCGCGGGACGCCCGGCCGTGCGCACGAGCAGCTCGCGAACGAAGCGCAACGTGTCGCCACGCGCCGCCGTGAAGGCCCCCACGTCGAGGCCGACGACGTCTCCTTCGACGGAGTAGAAGCGCCACTCGCGCTGGGGCGAACCCGCGGCTCCCGAGAGCCGCACGTCAGCGCCCGGGTGCCAGCGACGCAGCTGCGCCGGCTTGAAGGAGTAGTACGTGAAGAGGAAGTCCTCCACCGGGTGCTTCCGGTGGTCCCGGCGGCGGGCGAGGTGCGCGGCCGTGGCGGAGTCGACCCGCGCCTCGTGCGCCGCCGTCCGTCTGCGCCACTCCGTCTCGTCCAGCAGGTCCATCCGGCGATCGTAGGTCAGCCGCGCACCGTGCCGCGGAGAGCACCGACCGCGTGGCGCACCGCGTGGCCGCCTCCAGGATCTAGCCTCGGGACGTGGACCCCGCCGACTGGTACCTGTCGCCCGGCGAGCGAGGCAACCCCTCGACGCGTCTCGACCGACGCCATGCCGACGGACGCGCGTGGACCGAAGGCAACCTCGTGACGCCACTCGTGCACGGAGCGGCCTACTTCGCGGCGCTCGTCGAGGCCGTCTCCCGCATGGAGTCCGGGGACCTGCTGCTCTTCGTCGACTGGCGCGGCGACCCTGACGAGCGACTGACCGGCCGCCCCGACAGCGAGGTGGGCACGCTCCTCGCGGATGCGGCTCGTCGCGGCGTCGACGTACGGGGCCTGATCTGGCGGTCGCACTGGGACCGGCTGTCCTTCTCCGCAGGGGAGAACCGTCACCTCGGAGAGGACATCAACGCCGCCGGCGGTGAGTGCGTCCTGGACATGCGGGTGCGCACGGGCGGTTCGCACCACCAGAAGTTCGTCGTGCTGCGTCATCCGAGCCGTCCTCACCTCGATGTCGCCTTCGTCGGCGGCATCGACCTGTGCCACAGCCGGCGCGACGACGCCAGCCACGCAGGCGACCCCCAGCGACAGAGCATGGCCAAGGTCTACGGGCCGCGTCCGCCGTGGCACGACATCCAGCTCGCCGTCCGTGGCCCTGCCGTGGGAGACGTCGAGACGGTGTTCCGGGAGCGGTGGGAGGACCCGCAGGCGCTGAGCCGCTCACCCCTCCGCTGGGTCGGCGACGCCCTGCGACACGACCGCCCTCACCGTCGCCCGCTCCCGCCGCAGCTGCCGGACCCGCAGCCCTGTGGTCCTCATCCGGTCCAGCTGCTGCGCACCTATGGCCGCCGCCTCGGCGGCTACCCGTTCGCCCCGCTGGGTGAACGAAGCGTGGCGCGGGCCTACGCCAAGGCGTTGGGACGGGCCCGGCGCCTCGTCTACATCGAGGACCAGTACCTCTGGTCGGCCGAGGTGTGCTCCCTGCTGGCCGTCGCGCTGCAACGATCTCCCGAGCTGCGAGTCGTCGCCGTGCTGCCGCACCAGCCGGACCAGGACGGGCCGGTGAGCCGGCCGCCCAACCTCGTGAGCCGGGCGCGGCTGGTCGCGGAGCTGAACGCCGCCGGACCGGGACGCGTCGCCGTCTACGGCGTGGAGAACCCGCAGGGCACGCCGGTCTACGTCCACGCCAAGGTGTGCATCATCGACGACGAGTGGGCCAGCGTGGGCTCCGACAACTTCAACCGTCGGTCCTGGACCCATGACTCCGAGCTGTCGGCCGCCGTGGCTCACGCCGGCTACGCCCGTGCCCTTCGTCAGCAGCTCGCGCGCGAGCACCTCGACACCGAGGTCGACCTCGCGATCGACGACCACTTCGAGGCCTTCGCGACGAGCGCAGCGGCCCTGGAGACGTGGCGACGGAAGCCGGCCGCGGGCCGGCGACCACCCGGACGGCTGAGGCCCCTGGACAGCCCTGACCAAGGTCGTCTGACTCGGCTCTGGGCGACGCCGCTCTACCGGCTCGTCTACGACCCTGATGGCAGACCCCTCGACCTGCGCCTCCGGCGCTCGATGTGACCGGGGCGGCGCGCGGCAAGGCACGCCTTTCGATGCGTGCCTCGCCCCGGCGGAGCAGGATGTCACCCATGGCACCCGACGCCGAGCGGCCCGAGCGGCCGACCCACCTGCTGCACCGCCTCACCTCCTACTCGCACGAGCGGGAGTGGACAGAGGTCCCCGACGACGACCGTCTCATCCAGGACCTCGTGCCCAACGACCTCACCCGCCGGCCCCGCTGGTACAAGCACTACGACCACGACCTCAACAGGGTGCTGCTGCCGACGGAGCTTCCCGCGAGCGGCGCCCTGGCGACCGAGGTCCTGGCCGGCATCGCCGACGTGGTGCCGGCTCCCCTCGACCTGGCCGGCCTCGCGCGCCTGCTCTACCTCTCGGCCGGGGTGACGCGGCGCACCACTCGTCCCGACCGCGGGCTCTTCCTCTTCCGCGCGGCCGGGTCGGCGGGGGCGCGCTTCCCGCTCGAG
>JAHEXO010000439.1 GCA_023252065.1 Nocardioides sp.
CGACTGCCACTGGCTGTGGAAGCTCATCGGGAGCTCCTGGAGACGGACGTAGAGGTCGTGCCGCATCTCGGTCTCGACCTCGAGGACCGCCTTGTTCTGGACCCAGCGGCGCCACCAGATCAGCACCGCCTCGAGGATGCCGAGGCCGAGCACCAGCAGGCCCAGCGGCAGGATGCCGCTGGCGTCGTGGTCCTCGATCGGGCCGTCGATCAGCGCCTTGATCACCAGCGGGATGGAGATCGCGACCGCGATCCCCGACATCGACGTCACCAGCATGATCACCAGGGCCGGGATGTGCGACCGGAGATAGCCGCGCAGACGCCAGAGCGAGTGCACGCCGGCGGGCGGCTGAGTGGTCGGTGAGGCTGGGCGATCGTCAGGCATCGTTGATCGACCATAACCCTTGCCCCCGACAACGACCCAATCGAATTGTACGGAGTGTCTCGGTCAAGTGCCTCTTACCGCGTCGTGGCCCCGCCGAGCGGCTCCGGGCGACCTCTAGGCTCGGGGCGTGGCCGTCGTCGGTGTCTGTGAGGACGAGCCCGCGCTGCGTTCGGTCCTGACCCGGGCGGTGCGGGCGATGGGCCACGAGCCGACGGTGGTGGCCACGGCGGCGGAGGCCCTGCGGGCGTTCGGCCGGGCCCGCCCCGATGTGCTGGTGCTCGACATCGGCCTGCCCGACGCAGACGGGCGCGACCTGTGCCTGGCCCTGCGCGCGGCCGGCGTCGACTCCCCCGTGCTGATCCTCACGGCGCGGGACGGGCTCCACGACAAGATCGCGGGCTTCGAGGCCGGCGCCGACGACTACCTGACCAAGCCGTTCGAGCTCGACGAGCTCCGGGTCCGGCTCGAGGCCCTGCTCCGCCGGAGTGCTCCGGCCCGGGCCACCGAGGAGGGCCAGCCGGTGCTCGACCCGGCCCGCCACGCGCTGGTGCTCGACGACACCGAGGTCGCGCTCACGCCCACCGAGTTCCGGCTGCTCGGCCGGCTGATGGCCGAGCCCGGCACCGTCGTACGACGCCACACCCTCGTCGCGGCTGCCTGGCCGCACGGCGCGATCGTCAGCGACAACACCCTCGACTCCTACGTGCGGCGGCTCCGGGCCAAGCTCGAGCGGGTCGAGCTGTCCCCGATCTCGACCGTGCGCGGAGTCGGCTACCGGTGGCAGTGAGACCTGCCTCGCTGCGGGCCCGGCTGACCGCGACCGCCTTCGTCGTCTCGACGCTCACCGCCGTGGTCCTCGTGATCGGGGTCCAGGCGCTGCTGGCCAGGAGCAACGGCGCGACCATCCACTCCCGCCTGGCCGCCCGCAGCGCCGCCGCAGCGGCCACGGTCGTGGTCCGCGACGGCAAAGTGCGGGTGCTGGAGCAGAGCGCGCCGGCGCTCGACCAGAACGTGTGGATCTTCGACGCCGACGGCACCCTGCTCGAGGGCACCATGCCTTCCGGAGCGGTGGGGGACGAGGTGACCGCACTCGCCGACAGCACCACGGAACAGGCCACCACGACCCACGACGTGTCGCTGCTCGCTCGTCCGGTCACCCGCGAGGGCACGCAGGTCGCCACAGTGGTCGCCGCCGAGGACCTCGAGCCCTACGAGGGTGCCGAGCAGCACTCCCTGTGGCTCTCGATCCTGCTCGGCGTCGTGACCGTTCTGGTGGCCACCACGGCGGCCTGGGTGGCGGCGGGGCGGTCGCTGCGCCAGGTGCAGGGGATGGCCGAGCTGGCCGACGACTGGCGCGAGCACGACCCCTCCGCCCGCTTCGATCCCGGACCCGGCGGCGACGAGATCGCCCACCTGGGCCGCACCCTCGACCGCATGCTCGACCGGATCGGCGATGCGCTGGCCGCCGAGCGCCGGCTCACCGACGAGATCGCGCACGAGCTGCGCACCCCCCTGGCGGTGGTCCTCGCCGAGGCCGACCTGGCCCGGCGCTCGGCGTCGCCGGAGCAGCAGGAGAGTCTCGACGGCATCCACGCCGCCGCCCTCCGGATGCGCGACTCCATCGGCACCATGCTCGAGGTCGCGCGGGCCCATGCCGGCAGCGACGACCGGGCGACCGTCGGGGAGCTGATGGCGTCCCTCGGCCTCGACCCCACGCCGTACGACGAGACGGTGCTGGCCGCGCCGGTGGCCGCGCTGGCCGCGGCGATGCGACCCCTGCTCGACAACGCCGAGCGCCACGGCTCCGGCACACCGCGGATCGAGGTGAGCCGCGCCGGCCGGACCGTCGTGATCGCCGTCGTCGACGACGGGCCCGGTGTACCCCTCGCCGACCTCGAGACCGTCTTCTCCCCCGGCCACACCACGTCGGCCGACGGCAGCGGGCTCGGGCTGGCGCTGGCCCGCCGGATGGCGCGGGCCGCAGGCGGTGACCTGGTCGCCTGCCCGGGCCCCGGCGGACGGTTCGAGGTCAGGGTGCCGGCCCGCTGACAACACCGGCTGACAGGTGACAGCCACGTGACTGTCAGGTGGCTGGCAGGAACGGTGCCGGACCCTGGGTGCCAGCACCACCCCCAGAAACGTGGCGCCGCTGACTTCCGCCGTTGTACTCGGCGACGCCATGCGGGGCGACCGCACGCTCGGGCGCTCCGATCCCCCCGAGCCGCCGGGCCCCGCCTTCTCGCCGGGGCCCGGCGGTGTGTGGTCGGGTGCCTTCAGCCCGCCAGGAGGCCCCGGACGACGCGGAGTCCGACCGACATCCGCGCCAGGTCGGCACTCTCGTCGGAGCAGATCTCGCCCAGCGTCGTGGCCGCACGGGTGACGACCACCGCGTCGTCGTCCTCCCAGGCCTGGATCCGCGCGGTGACCGACTCCGAGGGATCGGTGTCGCGCAGCACCTGGGCGGTGAGCTGGGCGTGCACGGCGTACACGTCGTCGCGCAGCGCCGCCCTCGCCATCGTCTGCCAGCGGTCGTCGCGCGGCAGCGCCAGGATCCGGGTGACGAGCAGCGGCAGCCCGAGCCGCTCGCCCAGGGCGAAGTGCAGCCGCGCCACCTCGAGCGGCTCGAGCGACAGCTTGTCGGCGATCTCGGCGACGCCGAGGAGCTGGTACGCCGGGTGGAGCACCGCCACTCGGGAGGCCAGGTCCTCGGGGACGCCGAGGTCGACCAGGCTCGAGCGGCGTCCGTCGTAGGCTCGCAGCTCGCGGCCCGTCAGCACCGAGGGCAGCTCGCTCATCAGCTGCTGCACGGTGGTGCGGAAGTAGTCGACTGTGGCCTGGCTGTCGAGCGGGGGCCGGCGGTTGGTGACCAGCCAGCGCGACGCGCGCTCGACGAGCGTGCGCATCTCCACCCGCATCCGGGTCTGGCAGCCGGCGTCGAGCTTGTT
>JAHEXO010000440.1 GCA_023252065.1 Nocardioides sp.
CCAGCTGCTCGACGGTGTCGATGCCGCGCATTCCGAGGTGGTCGGGCTGCACGTTGAGGACGACGGCCACGTCGTTGCGGTCGTAGCCGAGGCCCTCGCGCAGGATCCCGCCGCGGGCGACCTCGAAGACCGCGAAGTCGACGCGCGGGTTCTGCAGCACCATCCGGGCGCTGCGCGGACCGGACGCGTCGGCCCGGATCAACAGGCGCTCGTCGATGACCACGCCGTCGGTCGACGTCATCCCGACCTTGCGCCCCATCCCCTTGAAGATGTGGCTGATCATCCGCGAGGTCGTCGTCTTCCCGTTGGTGCCGGTGACAGCCACTACCGGGATCCGGGCCGTGGCGCCCGGCGGGAAGAGCATGTCGACGACCGGCTTGGCGATGAACTGCGGCTCGCCGATGGTCGGGTGGGTGTGCATACGGAAGCCCGGCGCGGCGTTCACCTCGCAGATCGCGCCACCGACGTCGCGCACCGGCTCGGTGATGTCGGGGCAGATGAAGTCGATGCCGGCGATGTCGAGCCCGATCATCCGGGCCGCCTCCTCGGCGATGTCGACGTTGTCGGGGTGAGCCTCGAAGGTGCGGTCGATCGAGATGCCGCCGGTCGACATGTTGCCGGTGAGCGCGAGCTTGACCATCTCGCCCTCGGCGGGCACGGAGTCGAGGGTGTGCCCCTGACCTGCCAGCACCTCCTCGGCGGCGGCATCGATCTTGATCCGGGTCAGCACCTTCTCGTGCCCGACACCACGCCGTGGGTCGGCGTTGGTGAGGTCGACCAGCTCGCGCACCGTGGAGGTGCCGTCGCCGGTGACCGACGCCGGCACCCGCTCGGCGATGGCGACCATCCGGCCGTCGATGATCAGGCAGCGGTAGTCCTTGCCGACCACGAACGACTCCACGATGCACACGCCCCGCCGAGACTGCTCCTCCGCGACCGGGAACGCCTCCCGTACGTCGTCCTCGCTCTGCAGGTCGAGGCAGACGCCTCGCCCGTGGTTGCCGTCGAGGGGCTTGACCACCACCGGGAAGCCGATCCGCTTGGCAGCGGCGACCGCCTGGTCGGCCGTGCGCACCGACTCCTGTTTCGGCACCGGCAGCCCGGCTGCCCCCAGGAGCTTGGTGGTGAGGTCCTTGTCGGAGGCGATGTCGACCGCGATCGAGCTGGTCTCCGACGTCATCGTGGCCCGGATCCGCTTGGCGTGGACGCCCTGGCCGAGCTGCACGAGGGAGTACTGGTTGAGCCGGATCCACGGGATGTCCCGGCTCACCGCCTCGTCGAGGATGGCCTGGGTCGAGGGGCCGAACGCCGTCCGCTCGGCGCGGATGATGAACGACTCGAGCTCCTGCTCCCAGTCGAACTCCGGATCGGCCTGGACGAGGTGGTTGACCAGGCGGGTGGCCAGCCGGCCGGCGGCCAGCCCGACGTTCTCGTCGATGTAGCCGAAGATCACGTTGTAGCGGCCGGGCTCACCCTTGACCCCGCGGGTCTTGCCGCGCCGGATGTCGTGCCCGACCACCTGCTGGAGCGCCAGCGCCGTGTGCTCGGTGACGTGCCCGAGCCAGGTGCCCTCGTGCAGGCGCTCGACGAAGCCACCCTTGCGGCCCCGCGAGCAGGAGTGGTGGGAGAGGCCGGGCAGGGCCTCGAGCAGGTGCTCGGTGAAGCCCGGGAGCTTGTCGGTGGGGTAGTGCTCGAGCCCGCCCAGGTCGACCACGAGGTGGATCGCCTTGTCGTAGGACCAGACGTTCGGGCCGCGGTAGACGCGCGTCTCGAGGATGGTCAGGTCGGGGGTCGGGCGCTCGGTCACCGGGGGCTCGTCCTCTCATCGGGGTCGACAGTCTTGCGGGACGCGCGCTTGCGGGCCAGGCGTCGGCGGAGGACGGCCGGCCCGACGTCGCCGGCGTCGATGTCGCGGGCCATCTGGCGCAGGTCGGCCCGGGCCTCCGCCAGCTCGGCCGCATCCTCGGCGGAGACCTTGCCGGGCAGCGGCAGGAGCTCGCGGGTGGTCAGGTCGAACGCCGCTCCGGCCGGCAGCACGTGGAGCTGGATGCCGCTTGCCAGAAGGGGCGAGGAGCGCTTGGCCTCGTAGGAGTTGGTGACCAGACGGGCCGGGTCGAAGAGCGTCACCGCGCCCCGGCCGGTGACGCGCAGGATCTCGTGGTCGTCCTCGACGGTCACCGTCGCGCAGGTGTCCTCGTCGATCCCGATGCCGAGCAGCTGGGGGGACTGCGACACGATCATCAGCAGCCTGCCGTAGCGGTTGCGCTGGTCGAAGTGCTGGTCGATCACGGTGGTCCGGAGCAGGCCCAGCCCGGCGGCGACCTGGGTCATCCGCTGCTTGGGCGTCGCGCCGCCCACCCCGAACGCGACCATGTGGGAGGACTGGATGCTCGCACCGGCCGAGGTGCCGGCCACCACCGCACCCCGTGCGTGCGCTCGCACGATCGCATCGCCCACCGGGGTGCCGCAGATGATCGCCGAGAGCTTGAGCTGGTTGCCGCCGGTCATGAAGATCCCGGTGGCGTGGTCGAGCAGCTTGACCAGGTCGGGGTCGTGGGCGTCGTCACGACTCTCCGGGCGGCAGGCGGCGACTGCTCCTGCGCCCAGCCGCCGGAACAGCGCGTCGTACACCTCGACGATCTCGTCGCCCAGGCTGCTGGCGGTGGGGATCACCACGAGGCGGGCGTCGGCACCGCCGCCGGCGGCGACGAACTCCTTGAGGATCATCCGTTTGCGGAGCTTGTCCTCGGCTCCGCCGATGATCATCAAGGGGCCGCTCTGAGGCATGACAGGGAAGGCTAGCCGGTGCGAGAGTGCCGGTGTGAGGGAGCAGTCCCACGGACGAGCGCACCAGCTCGTCCTGATGAGGCATGCCCGGGCCGAGCCGGGTGGCGAGACCGACTTCGTGCGAGCACTCGCCCAGCGAGGGTGGGACGACGCCCTGGAGGCAGGGCGTTGGCTGGCCGACTCCGGGTTCACGCCCGACTCGGCGTTGGTCTCGGCCGCCAGCCGTACGACGTCGACCTGGCTGGCGGTCGCCGAGGGCGGGTCCTTCGACGCCGAGCCGTCGTACTCCGAGAGCCTGTACGCCGCGGGGCCCGAGACCGCGCTCGACGTGGTGCGGGAGACCGCGGACGCCGTCACGTCGCTCGTGGTCGTCGGCCACAACCCGACCGTGGCCTACCTCGCCCAGCTCCTCGACGACGGCGCCGGCGACGTCGAGGCCGCGCGCGAGATGGCGATCGGCTTCCCTGCGGGGGCGCTGGCGTGGTTCGAGCTCCAGGGGCAGTGGGCCGAGCTCGAGGTGGCCGGTGC
>JAHEXO010000441.1:0-1990 GCA_023252065.1 Nocardioides sp.
TACGTCGTCGACCTGGCGCGCCGGCTCGAGGTGCTCCAGGCCTCGCGGGAGGCCGGGCTGCTGAGGGCGGCGCTCGCGTCCCTGGTCGACGTAGCCGGTCACGTCCCCCTGCGCTTCGGAGCCTGGCACGGTGACTGGACGCCCTGGAACATGGCCGCGGACGGAGCACGGCTGATGCTGTGGGACTGGGAGCACTACGAGGTCGACGTCCCGGCCGGTTTCGACGCGCTGCACCTCGCGGTCAACTCCGCTGTCCGGAACGGGAGCCCCGTGCGTGCCGCGGTCCGCGACGCGCAGGAGGGTTCCTCGGACCTGCTGCGGCCGTTCCAGGACGCCGGAGCGGCTGCGCCGCTGACCGTCCTCCTGTACGTCGTGCACCTGGCGAGCAGGTACCTCGAGGACGGCGAGGTCGAGGCGGGCACGACGCTGGGGGACCTTCCGACCTGGCTGGAGCCGGTCCTGGCCGACGAGATGGACGCGCTCACCCGCAGGCTCCCGTGATGGATGCCCCGACCACCGCGGCGGACCCGCCGACCGGCAGAGTCGGCGGCGAGCAGCTGTCCAGGATCGCCCGAGGGAGCACGCTCAACCTCGCGGGCGCCGCGGTGTCGTCGGTCGCCAACTTCGCCCTGACGATCGTGGTGACCCGGGGGATGCCCCAGGACATCGCCGGTATCCTCTTCACCACGACGTCGCTCGTGCTGCTCGCGGTCTCGATCGGCTTGCTGGGCACCGACACCGGCCTGGTGTACTTCATCTCCCGCGCCCGAGCGGTCGAGGAGCCCGAGCGGATCCGTCCCTACCTCGCCGCGGCGCTGCGCCCCGTCGTGGTCACCGCTGCCGTCATGGCGGTCGTGCTCTGCGCCGCCGCTCCGTGGCTGGGTCACTCGATCAGCGGCCCCCACGCGGGCCTGACGACGTGGTTCCTGGTCACGCTCGCCCTGGTGATCCCGCTCGCAGCATTCGAGGCCGTCGCCCTCTCGGCCACGCGAGGACTCGGCACGATGCGGCCGAACGCGACGGTGGAGATGATCGTCCGGCCGGTCGTGCAGGTGGCCCTCGTGGCGACGGTGGTCTGGTGGGGGTCGACGCGGCTGCTGGCCGCGGCGTGGGCATTGTCCTACGTCCTGGCCGCGGTGCTCGCCTGGCGTGCGCTGCGTGCGCGGCTGCCGGCGCCCTCCGAGCCGACCCCGGACGGGACCTCGGCGGCCGGCGACACCAGCCGGGAGTTCTGGCGGTTCTCCGCCCCACGGTCGCTGGCCAACGTCGTACAGCTGGCGTTGCAGCGGCTCGACATCATCTTGGTGGCCCTGCTCGCCGGACCTGCCCAGGCCGCTGTCTACACGGCGGCCACCCGTTTCGTCGTCCTCGGGCAGATGGGCCGCAACGCCGTCTCCCTGGCCGTCCAGCCGGACGTCGCCCAGGCCCTGCAACGAGGTCATCGACGTGAGATCAACGGGCTGTACCAGATGTCGACCGCGTGGCTGATCCTGGTGACCTGGCCGATCTTCCTGCTGCTCTGCATCGACGGCCGGTCGTTGCTGCACGTCTTCGGTGAGGGGTACGCCGCGGGGGCACCCGTGCTCATCCTGCTCGGGTCCGCCATGCTCGTCGCCACGTTGTGCGGCGACGTCGACATCATGCTGATCATGGCCGGGCGCACGTCGTGGAGCCTGGCCAACGTGTCGGTGGCGCTCGGGGTCAACGTCGCCCTCGACCTCGTCCTGATCCCCAGGTGGGGCATCCTCGGCGCCGCGATCGGGTGGGCGGTCGCCATCGTCGCGAAGAATCTCCTGGCCCTCGGCCAGGTGGGGGTCGTGCTCCGGCTGCATCCGGTCGGTCGCGCGAGCATCACGGCCACTGCGCTGTGCGTGGCGACGTTCGGCCTGGTTCCTCTGGTCTGCCGGCTCTGGCTCGGCGAAGGGCTGCTGCGGTTGGCCCTCGAGGTGGTCGTAGCGGGGGCCCTCTTCGTCGCCGGCGCCTTCCTCCT
>JAHEXO010000441.1:2000-3312 GCA_023252065.1 Nocardioides sp.
CGGCGCACGCTCGGCCTCGACGCCCTCCGGTTGCGCCGCCGGGTCGGGGTCCGCGTCGGCTGAGCGGGCTGGTCGGCGCACCGATGGTGTCGAGACAGGCGCCGGGGCGCCTTCCTCAACCAGCGGTGTCACGGAATATCCCCAAATGAGGCGGCGAAACCGCACGATGCGCTGCCTACCTTGTGGATGCCGCATCGGCGCACGAACAGATCGTCGGGTTGTCTCGGGACCCGCGGATCCCCACAGGAATGGGTAACTCGATGGCTCGACTCCGCTGGCTCGCGTTGCTTCTCGTCCCTGCTCTCGTCACCCTCGGCCTGGTCGTGGTGTCGGAGCAGGGCGTGCAGGCACACCAACCCTCGGTCCCCGCACCGACGACGGGGGGCATGCCCAGCGCGGTGCCCTCGGCGATCACACCGCAGGTCGACGACGGCGGCGTGTGGTCGGTCGCCCAGGTCAGCAACACCCTCGTCATGGGCGGCACCTTCACCTCGATCGGCGGCGTGTCACATCCCTACATCGCGGCGTTCAACGCCACGACGGGTGCGGTGAGCACGACCTTCAAGGCGTCGACCGACGGACAGGTCTACAGCGTCCTGCCCGGCCCGAACGACCACACGGTCTACGTGGGAGGGTCGTTCACGCACGTCAACGGCCAGGCGGCGCAGTTCCTCACCATGCTCGACACGGGCACGGGCCAGATCGTCTCCACGTTCCGGCCGCCCGCGTTCAACTACGGGATGATCCGCGACATGGCCAAGTCGGGGAACCGACTGTTCCTGGGCGGCTTCTTCACCAAGGTGGGCGGTCAGAACCACGCAGGGCTGGCGAGCCTGGACGCCACGACCGGTGCCCTCGACCCCTACGTCAACGTGCAGCTAGCGGGTCACCACAACGACTCGGGGTCCGGCGCCCAGGGCTATCCCGGCCCCTGGGCGATCGACGTGTCCCCCGACTGCACCCGCTTGGTCGCCACCGGCAACTTCAAGACCGCAGACGGCCTGCCGCGCGACCAGCTGGCGATGATCGACCTCAACAGCGGCTCAGCGGTCGTCGACCCGAGCTGGTCGACCAACCGGTACGCGCCGTACTGCTTCAACTGGGCCTTCGACGGCTACACCCGCGGCGTGACGTTCTCTCCCGACAGCTCCTACTTCGTCGTCAACGCCACCGGTGGTGGCAACCCCGGCACCCTGTGCGACGCCACCTCTCGCTTCGAGACCGCGTCGACCGGGACCGACATCCAGCCGACGTGGGTCGACGAGACCGGTGGTGACACCGTGTGGGGGACGACCGTCACAGACGACGCGGT
>JAHEXO010000442.1 GCA_023252065.1 Nocardioides sp.
ACTGGGCGAAGACCTGCTCCATCAGCGGGTCGAGCCCCGCCGTCGGCTCGTCGAGCACGAGGAGGTCGGTGGGCGCGGCGAAGGCGGCGACCAGCGCGACCTTCTGCCGGTTCCCCTTGGAGTAGGCCCGACCCTTCTTGGTCAGGTCGAGCTCGAACCGCTCCACCATCTCCGCACGCAGGGGGTGGTCGACGGGCGCGCCGCGCATCCGCAGCAGCATGTCGATCACCTCGCCGCCGCTCAGGTTGGGCCACAGGCTCACGTCGCCCGGCACATAGGCGAGCCGCCGGTGGAGGTCGGCCGCCTCGGCCCACGCATCGGCGCCGAATAGCCGCACCTCCCCTGCGTCGCGGCGTACCAGGCCGAGCAGGATGCGCAAGGTCGTCGACTTGCCCGCCCCGTTGGGCCCGAGGAACCCGTGCACCTCCCCCGGCGTGACGTCGAGGTCGAGGCCGTCCAGCGCCTTGGTGGTGCCGAACGGCTTCTCCAGCCCGTGGATCTCGATGACCGGATCGTTCACGGCTTCGACTCTAGGACGCCGGTGGACCTGGGGCAGGGGACTTTCGGTCCCGACCTCGCGCTAGGTTCTGCACCTGTGAGGGAGCTACTCGACTCGACGACCCGGTCCCTTCGGCGCATCGCGCTCGGCAAGCAGCGCGAGGGGCGCGTGCCCGGGCTCTACGCCGCCGTCTCCCACGGCGGTGACGTCGTCTGGGGCGACGGCATCGGCGTCGCCGACGTCGGCGGTGATCGCACGCCCACGGCCGACGACCAGTTCCTGGTCGCCTCCAACACCAAGACCTTCACCGCGGTGATGGTGATGATGCTGCGCGACGAGGGCCGGCTGGGTCTCGACGACCTGCTCGGCGACCATCTGCCCGAGGTCTCCCACCCGATCACGATCCGCCAGTGCCTGGCCCACGTGTCGGGCATGGCCCGCGAGCCGCTCGGCGACGTGTGGGAGACCCTCGAGCAGCCCGACTCCAAGACGCTGCGCCGCGACTTCGACGACGTGGAGCGGATCCTGCGCCCGCATGAGCGCTGGCACTACTCCAACGTCGTCTACGCCATGCTCGGCGAGCTCGTCGCCGAGCTCGACGGCCGGTCCTGGGAGGAGTCCCTGAGCGCGCGGCTGCTCGACCCGCTCGAGCTGCGTCGTACGTCGGTGGGCTTCGACGGCGGCCCGCACGCGACCGGCTACTACGTGGCGCCGCACGACGACGTGCCGCGGGTCGAGCCGGTGATGGACCTCAAGGCCATGGCGGCCTGCGGCGGGCTGGCCAGCACCGCCTCCGACCTGGCGCGGTGGTCGGCGTTCGTCGCCGACCCGTCGTCCCTGATGTCCGCCGACACGCTCGAGGAGATGTGCCAGCCGCAGATCCTGCTCAACACCGAGGCGTGGACCGGGGCGATGGGGCTCGGCTTCTTCCTGATGCGCTCCCCCACCGGCCGCACCTGGGTCGGTCACACCGGCGGCATGCCCGGCCACATCACCGGCGTCTTCACCCACCGGGAGTCCGGCACCGGCGGCATCGTCCTGATGAACGCCACGGTCACCCCCTCCCCGGACGCCTTCGCGATCCAGCTGGCCGACCACGTGGTCGAGCACGACCCCGTGGAGGACGAGGTCTGGCGCCCGGGCACCGTGGTGCCCGACGAGCTGCAGGGCCTGCTCGGCCGGTGGTTCTCGGAGGGACACCCCTTCGTGCTGACCGTCCGGGACGGCACGCTCGAGGCCCGGATCGACCTTCCCTAGGCGCAGGCGATGCCTCCGTCGGTCTTCGAGAAGGTCGGCGACGACCTCTACCGCACGGTCTCCGGGCGCGAGCGCGGCGAGCTCCTGCGGGTCACCCGGGCCGCGGACGGCACCGTCACCAAGCTCAACTGGGCCACCTACCTGTTCACCCGCGAGCCGCTCGCCTTCGGGGAGAACCTCAACGGCTGAAGAAGCCGGTCGCGACCAGCAGGTCCCAGATCTGTGCGTCGTGGGCCACCACGTTGGCCGGTAGGTAGTGCAGGCTGTCGCGCCACACGGGCAGGCCGTCGAGCACCGACGAGCAGAGCGGGAACCTCGGGCACATCACGGTGTTGACGTCGATCGTCGCGACGTCGGGGTCGTCGGCGGCCGCGGCGACGTAGTAGGGGTTCGGGTCGTCGGCCGAGACCGTCTGCACGGTCTCGCACTCACTGCGGTCGTGGGCGGCCGAGAGGCAGCCCAGTGGGTCGTCGATCGTGGTGAGCATGCTGGTCACGATCACGGTCCGGGCACCGGCCGACTCGATCGACCGGGTGACGTCGCGTACGGCGCGGGAGGCCAGCTGCGGGGAGGGCAGGTCGGGCTGCACGTCGGAGACCAGCGGGCGCGGCAGCTGGGTGAGCACCACCACGTCGATGTGGAGCGCACGCACGAGCTCGGGGAAGAGGTGGTCGCGGGCTGCATGGCAGTCACTGCGCATGGTCGCGTCCTGGAGGGGGCTCGTGGTGTGCGGGAACCACGAGCACCGGGCCACGATCGACCCGTAGAGCGTGAAGTCGTGCTTCTTCGCCAGGTCGAGAAGGCCCGCACCGAGCATCTTGCTGTGGGAGTCGCCCACGATGAGCACGCGCGGTCCCGAGCCCCGGTGCAGGAGGCATCTGGTCAGGTCCGACGGCGTGCAGTAGGTGTCGTCGAGCCCGCGGTCGCGACTCAGCGCCTTCCAGTTGAGGCCTCGCGGCACCGGCCCGGTGGGCAGGGCCGTCCGGGTGGCCACCTTCTGGCCGGAGGGGAGCACGATGACGCCGGGCAGGGCCTGGTGCGTCTCGATCGCCGGTGTCACATAGCTCCCGAGCACGGCCGGGACCACGGTGACGGGGACCAGGGCGGAGACCGTGACCCCGACGGCCACGGTCGGGAACCGGTAGCGGGCCAGGCGGCGCGAGCTCCGGATCGGGTGCTCGAGCACCTCGAAGGAGAGGCAGGCCAGACCCGTCGCGACGAGCGCGGTCATCACCGCGATGACCAGCGGGCCGGTGCTGAACAGCTCGCGGAGGACGAGCACGACCGGCCAGTGCCAGAGGTAGGTGCCGTAGGAGATCTTGCCCAGGTAGGTCATCACCGGCCGGGTCAGCAGCCAGCGCGCGGCCGGGTCGACGTCGACCATGACGAGCAGGATCAGCGGCCCGGCCACCGCGGTCGCGACGAGCCCGCGGGTGCTCGCGGACACCGGGACCAGCGAGGTGGCGACGACCACCAGGGCGACCAGCAGGGGGAGCACGCTGCCGGGGTGCCGACGTCCCGGACCGCGCCGGTCGGCCGCACCTCGAGCAG
>JAHEXO010000443.1 GCA_023252065.1 Nocardioides sp.
CACGCGGGTACGCCGGCGCGCGCGGTGGCGACGATCGTGGCGGAGCCGACGACGCGGGTGCCGTCGTAGAGGACCGCGGCCTGGCCCGGGGCGATCCCCTGCGCCGGGTCGAGCAGCTCGATGGTGACGACGTCGTCGCAGACGGTCACCCGGGCGCGGTGCTCGCTCCCGTGGGCCCGCAGCTGGACCGTGCCTGCGAGCGGCGCCGTGGGCGCCGCGCCACACCAGCGGGGCCGGTCGGCGGTGATCCGGTCGACGGTGAGCGCCTCACGCGGTCCGACCGTGACGGTGCCGGAGACCGGCTCGATGTCGAGGACGTAGCGCGGCTTGCCGTCGGGTGCCGGGATCCCGAGCCGGAGCCCCTTGCGCTGCCCGATGGTGAAGCCGAACGTGCCGTCGTGCCGACCGAGCTCGGTGCCGGAGGTGCTGTCGACGATCGCTCCACCGTGGTTGGGGGCGCGGTCACCGAGCTTCTCGCGCAGCCAGCCTGCGTTGTCACCGTCGGCGACGAAGCAGATGTCGTGGGAGTCCGGCTTGTCGGCGACCAGCAGGCCGCGCGCCGCTGCCTCCGCCCGCACCTGCGGCTTGGCGGTGTCGCCCAGCGGGAACAGCGAGTGGGCCAGCTGCTCCTGGGTCAGCACGCCGAGCACGTAGGACTGGTCCTTGCCGGCGTCGACGGCCCGATGGAGCTCGGTGGTGGCGTCGGGCGCGGTGCGGATCTGGGCGTAGTGCCCGGTGGCGACCGCATCGAACCCCAGCGCCAGCGCCCGGTCGAGGACCGCGGCGAACTTGATCTTCTCGTTGCACCGCAGGCAGGGGTTGGGCGTGCGGCCGGCGGCGTACTCGTCCATGAAGTCCTCGACCACGTCGTCGTGGAAGCGGTCGGAGAGGTCCCAGACGTAGAACGGGATGCCGATCACGTCGGCGGCCCGGCGGGCGTCGTTGGCGTCCTCGATCGTGCAGCACCCGCGCGCCCCCGAGCGGTACGACGCGGGGTTGCGCGAGAGCGCCAGGTGGATGCCGGTGACGTCGTGGCCGGCCTCGACGGCGCGGGCCGCGGCCACCGCCGAGTCGACGCCGCCCGACATGGCAGCGACCACTCTCACGCCGGCATCACCGAGCGACTCGCCGCGCCCGCTGGACCGCCGGGCCGATCGCCTCGACGAGGGCGTCGATGTCGTCGGCGCCGGTGGTGCGGCCGAGGGTGAACCGCAGCGAGTGTCGCGCACCCTCCTCGTCGCAGCCCATCGCCAGCAGGACGTGGGAGGGCTGGGGCACCCCGGCCGAGCAGGCCGAGCCCGTGGAGCACTCGATGCCGCGGGCGTCGAGGAGCATCAGCAGCGAGTCGCCCTCGCAGCCGGGGAAGCCGAGGTGGGCGTTGCCGGGCAGCCGCTCAGCGGGGTCACCGTGCAGGTGGGCGTCGGGCACGACCTCGATCACCCGGCGTACGAGGTCGTCGCGCAGGGCGGCCACGCGCTCGGCGTATTCGGGCTGGACCTTGACGGCGTGCTCGACGGCTGTGGCGAAGCCGGCGATGGCCGGCATGTCGAGCGTGCCACTGCGGATGTCGCGCTCCTGGCCGCCACCGTGGAGCAGCGGGGTGAGCGAGAGCTCCCGGCGCAGCACGAGCGCGCCCACGCCGTAGGGGCCGCCGAGCTTGTGCCCGGTCAGGGTGAGCGCGTCGACGCCACTGGCCGCGAAGTCGACCGGCACCGCGCCGACGGCCTGGACGGCGTCGGTGTGCACCGGGATCTCGTGGGGCGCGGCGATCGCGACGATCTCCTCCATCGGCTGGATCGTGCCGATCTCGTTGTTGGCCCACATCACCGAGACCAGCGCGACGGAGGCGGGGTCGCGCTCGACCGAGGTACGCAGGGCGTCGAGGTCGAGCCCGCCGCGCGTGTCGACCGGGATCAGCTCGATCTCGGCCTGCTCCTCCTCGGCGAGCCAGTCGAGGGCGTCGAGGACGGCGTGGTGCTCGATCGCGGAGGCCAGGATCCGGACCCGACGCGGGTCGGCGTCGTGACGCGACCAGAAGAGACCCTTGAGCGCGAGGTTGTCGGACTCGGTGCCACCGGAGGTGAACACCACCTCGCCCGGACGGCAGTTTATCGCCTGCGCGATCGTCTCGCGCGACTCCTCGACGACCCGGCGGGCACGGCGTCCGCTCGCGTGCAGCGACGACGGGTTGCCGACGTCACCGAGGTGTGCGGTCATCGCCTCGACCGCCGCCGGCAGCATCGGCGTGGTCGCTGCGTGGTCGAGGTAGACCGTCGGCCTGGGCTGCGCGGTCTCGGGCGCGTCGTGCATGTCGGCCCCAGCGTACGCGCCGGGAGCGACACCACGAATCCCGGAGGACTGAACCTCACAGGGAAGCCGACCGCGCGCGAGGCTGTCCTTGGAGTGCGCGGGGCTGCCGTCGTAGGGCGACGAGCTCGGCGCACGCGTCTCCGTGCTCGACCTGAGGCTGGGCAAGGCGAGGTCACCGCCACCTCGAAGCACGTGACGATCACCGGCATCAAGGTCACCCTCCAGCCGGGTGTGGCCGACGCGCTGAACGGCTACTTCTCCACGACGCTCTTCAGCGGCGGGCTGCCGATCGGCACGGTACAGGTGAGCGCCGGCATCCGGGTGCTGCACCGCTGATCCCGGATCGGGTGGGCGGCTCCTCACCCAGCCGCCCACCCGCTGCCCGGCGACCCGCTTCCGTACGGGTCGCCGGGCACCCTCCGGCCTTCTGCGGACGCGGTGGGCTTGGACCCGGCCCGAGCCTCGAAGAGCAGGACCGCCGCCGACGTCGCCACGTTGAGCGAGTCGGCCCGGCCGAGCATCGGGATCGAGACCCGGGTCAGCCCGGTGCGCCACTGCGCGTCCACCCCGTCGCCCTCCGACCCGACCACGACCGCGGTGGGCCCGGACCCGAGCCCCGCCTCGCGGTAGGGCATCGCCCCGCCCGGGTCCGCGACGTACGTCGTGAAGCCGGCGGCCGCCAGGTCGCTTCGGGCCGACCGCACGTCGGCGTACTCCAGGACCGGTGTGGTGAGGACCGTCCCCCGGCTCGCGGTGAAGGCCTTGTGATGGGTCACCCGGGCCACGGCCCTGGTGAGCACGAGCGCGTCGACGGCGCAGGCGTCCGCGGTGCGGACCAGGGTCCCGAGGTTGCCGGCGTACTCGATCCCGTCGGCCACCAGCACCAGCCCTGCCTCGGTGGTGAGGACGTCGGCCGGTGCCCACCGCGGGACGCGGACCAGGCTGAGCAGCCCCGGAGCGGAAGCGGCCGGGTCGAGCCGGGCGAGGGTGCGCT